>CBFDDG010000097.1:0-12036 GCA_965603505.1 uncultured Phycisphaerae bacterium
GAGTATCCGGCGTATCTCCGTCAGACTCTTGGTCTTCCTCAACTCGACGATTCGCGACAACCGTTCGAACACGGATTCATCGTAGAGCCGGTGTCCGCCCTCCGTCCATTCCGCTTCCCGGATCAGTCCCATGATCGTGTAGTTGTGAATCGTCTGTCGCGAGAACGGACTGTAGCGAACGAGTTCCCCGATGCGATATCGCTTTGCCGGAATCCGTAACTGATTGTTGTTTGTGTGCCAGCTCATCGAATCATCTTCAACGACAGCGTTCCCCAAGGTCCCAGAACATCCAATACAGAAAAGAGCTGTCACACCGGACCGCGTGACAGCCAAGGTCCGGTGCGATCCTTGAGGCGGGTGAGATACCATCGATGGCGCGATGGGACACGGCGAGAGACGCGTATCCTGGAACAGAATTGCCCCAGCCACCAGAATGCATTGAGCACATGTACTCTCCCGCTCCAACAAGCCCGGCTACCATTCACGCTTGGCCACGTCCGCGACGGAGTTGATGGGATCGATAAAAACCGATGCCAACCCTTCTTGTTGCCCATGACAGAAGCGGCGGACCATAGGGCAACAGGCCTAACACGTTTTACATTTTGCAAAATGTAAAATGCGACGCCCCCTGTGTCAACTTTTTTCGTTTTTTTTTGTCAAAAAAAGTGCGCGGACTTCGGTGCGTTCCGGGCACGCGCCATGCAGGTTTGCGGCTGCTGTATGGCCAAGGCCCTATAAACCCCTTCGCTGGCGTGTGTTACGTCAGGCAGGCACAATCGCAGTGTTGAAATCCCGCCGGTCGAGCAATCGCTGGCCTTTTTTCAGAATCGGCCCACCGGAATGGACGATAGAAATGGCGGTAGCAATACGTGTGAACAGTCGCAGACCAACGCGCAGATATACTGTTGAATCATGAGCCGAAGCAAGAAACCGGATCGGAGCGCAGCGGATAGCCTGCACAAGACCTCTCTCCTCGAGCAGGTCACGCCGCTGGCACGCCAGATCAACTGTCTGGACATCGGCCGCATCGCCGACGTGTGTGTCACGACGGTGCCGTCGATCGTCGGGACGAGATTCGCATCGCTCTACATGCTCGATGAGGCCAACAGTATTCTCCATCTGGTCAGGCACAATCATCCGTTCCTGATCAATAAGATCGTTTCGCTGAACCAAAGCCCGCCGTCACCCATGATTATGGCCGTCAAGAGCAAGAATCTCATCCTGACCGGCAACATTGACATGCATACCGAGCCGGTCATCAAACGCTCCCAACGGGCGTTTGCCGAGAACTACAAGACAACGAATTGCGCCATTGTGCCTTTGATCTGTCACGATCACGTCGTAGGTGTATTGAATCTGGCCGACAAGAGCGATGCCGGCGCGTTCAGCAGGGAGGATATCGCGCTGATTGAGCTGTTCGGCCAACTTATCGGCGCTTCCATTGGCAACATCAAGCTGTTCGAGAAAATGCAGCGGCAAGCGACGACGGACGGCCTGACCGGCCTGATGAATTACAAGACCTTCTATGAGACTCTGGAGAAAGAGCTCTGGCGGTCCCGCCGGTACGGAGGGACCATTGCCCTGATCATGGCGGACATCGATAACCTCAAGCGGATCAATGATACCTACGGCCACCGGGCCGGCGATAAGGTGATCAAGGAGATCAGCCAGCGCCTCCGGGAATGTGTTCGCCAGATCGATCTGGCCGCCCGGTACGGGGGGGATGAATTCGCCATCATTCTGCCGAACACGGGATTGGATGAGGCGCTCCTGGTTTGCCGGCGCATCGTTGACACAGTGGCCCAAGACCCGATGGTATGGCAGCGTACGGAGATTCCGCTGTCGATCAGTATTGGGGTCGGCCAGTACGGCGCGGATACCAATCCCGAGGATATCACAAGCCGATCCGATCAAGCCCTCTATATCGCCAAGCAATCCGGCAAGAACACCGTCAGGGTCTTCGAGCCTTCCTGTGACGGATGACAGCCGGCCGTCAACTGAAGGATCTTGCGCGTGACTACTGCCGATTCGACAGCAGCATCAACAGGGAATGATCCGGCCCTGAAGAGGAGGATGCTCCGGCATCGAAGCGACTGTTCTTGACAACGGCATTCCGTCCTGATAAAAGCGGCACGGCAGCGCGATGGGCTCCTGCGGCGCCCTAAAGTCGCCTGCTGCATGGAGATAGGAACAGACGATGATCGCCACGCTTGGTTCAAAGGCTATTCAGGACGTCGTCAACGCGGGCCGATTCGGGCGGTTTGCCTGGCGGGCCAGCATGACCTCCGTCCGCAGTTGCGGCACCAGGCGGACGTATCCTCTCATCTGGAATCAGATGTTTGTCATCGGTGTCCGAAGCGTTCCGGTGATTATGATCACCGGGGCATTCGTCGGAATGACGCTGGCCGTCCAGGCGTACGACCAGCTCGCCGGCATGGGCCTGGAAGAGCATTTGGGTGTATTGATCAATATTTCGGTCGTGAAGGAGCTGGGGCCGGTGCTGGCGGCCGTGATGCTGGCCGGACGGATTGGCGGCGCACTCACGGCCGAATTGGGAACGATGAATGTGACGGAACAGATTGACGCGGTCAGGAGCATGGGAACCGACCCAATTCGCTATCTCGTTGCCCCCCGGCTGCTGGCCTGTCTGCTGCTGACGCCCGTGCTGACCATTTTCGCGGACCTGATGGGCGTTGTGGGCGGGGCACTCGTGAGTTTCCTGCAGTTCGATATCAACACTCGCGCCTATTGGACGTTCAGCGCCTCGGCCGTGGCGCTCTGGGATGTCTCCATCGGTGTGGCAAAGGCCTTTTTCTTCGGAGGCGCCATTGCCGTCATTAGCTGCTACAAAGGATTTACCTGTCGCGAGGGGGCCCACGGGGTGGGGCAGGCGTGCACGGAGGCCTTTGTCGCCAGCTTCATTTGTATTCTGGCCTTGGATTTTGCCTTGGCCGTGGTCTTCAAGAGCATCTACGCTGTTTTTTGGCCGATGAAGAGCATCGTTAGCTAAGCCTTGAGCCCGCTCGCGTCAATCGTGTCGTAACCTCGGAGAGCCGACGTTGGACAAGCCAAAGGATGATATCGGCCACAAGCATGAAGACGGCCAGGCCGAGGCCATCGTCGAGGTCGAGAATCTCACCAAGCGATTCGGAAGCAAGCTCGTACTCGACAATATCTCGCTTTCTATCGAGAAGGGCAAGACGACAGTTGTCATCGGTCCGAGCGGCTGCGGCAAGACCGTTCTCATCAAGCATTTCATCGCCCTGTTGAGACCGTCCGCCGGCCAGGTGTACTTCGCGGGCCGGCGGATCGACAACCTGAGCGAACGCGAGCTCAGTCAGGTTCGTATGCACTTCGGTTACCTTTTTCAGGAAGGGGCGCTCTTCGACAGTATGACGGTTACGGAGAACATCGGGTTCCCCATCCGGCAGCATGACAGATCCAAGAGCTGGCTGGAGGTGGAAGAGGTCGTCAAGACGAAACTGGCAATGGTCGGCCTGGACGGCTTTCAGAACTACTACCCGGCACGTCTCTCGGGCGGGCAGCGCAAAAGAGTCGCCCTCGCCCGGGCGATTGCCCTGAATCCGACCGTGATTTTGTACGATGAGCCGACGACGGGACTGGACCCGATCCGTGCCGATATCATCAACGAGTTGATCCTCAAGCTGGAGCGGGAGCTGGGGGTCACGACCGTTGTCGTCACGCACGATATGAAAAGTGCCTATAAGGTAGGAGACCGCATCATTATGCTGCATAACGGCAAGATCGTTGCCGATGGCGACGCCGACCATATCCGCAACCATCCCCACCCGGTGGTGCAGCAGTTCATCAAGGGGCAGGTCAATGAGGATGATTTGGCCGTGCTGCGAATGACGGGGTCCGTCGCCGCCTCGCAGTTTCTGCCGAAGGATTTCGAGCAGTAGGCGGGCGGTTGTCTGCTCCACAGGGATGCTTCAGCGAGTGTACTCACAGAATGACACGTAAACAGCCAACGCAAATCGCCGCCGACCTGGCGACGCGGATCCGGGGAGATGTCTTCGCGGACATCATCCACCGCGTCGCCTATAGCACCGACGCCAGCAGCTATCGAATTGTTCCCCAGTGCGTTGTGGCGCCCGCGGACGTGCGGGATGTTATTGCGGTCGTGCGGTATGCGGCCGACCGGGGGCTGCCGATCGTGGCGCGCGGCGCGGGCAGCGGGCTCGCGGGCGAATCGCTGTGCAGCGGGATTGTCCTCGACATGACCCGCTACATGAAAGGGATCCGCCGGATCGACGACGAGACCGTGACGTGTGGGCCCGGTGTCGTACTCGATGATCTGAACAAAGCCCTGCTGGAACTCGGCCGAAAGATCGGCCCCGATCCTTCGAGCGCGAATCGGGCGACGGTGGGGGGTGTCACCGCCAACAACGCGACCGGCGCCCATTCGCTGCAATATGGCCACGCGGCGGCCTATGTGGAGAGCATCGAGGCGGTACTGCCGGATGGCAGCATCGTTGAATTCAAGAACGATGTAGATGTTGAACGGGTGCAGGGGGGCAAGGCGGGCGCGATTGCCAGGGAATGCTGGTCGCTGCTGACTTCCAGCAAGACCGTGATCTCGAAGGCCCTGCCCGCCAGCCGGCGCAATCGTTGCGGCTACAACATCGCCGGGGTCTGTACTGACAACCGGATCGACCTCGCGCGTCTGCTGGCCGGCTCGGAGGGGACACTGGCGATCTTCACCAACATCACTTTGCGCACCGTGCCGCTACCGGCGGCGAAAGGCCTTCTACAGTTGGAGTTCGACTCGCTCGACAGCATGGCCCGCGCCGTTCCGACCATCGTCGGGACCGGTCCGACCGCGTGTGAGCTGATGGACCAATCGCTCATCAACATGGCGCTTGACCAGCTTCCTCAGTATCGCGATATCCTGCCGGCAGGGGCGGCCGCCTTGCTCCTGATCGAGCACGTCGGGGAATCGGAGTCGGAGGTCCGCCAGAAAATCGAGGCGACCGATCTGGCCGTCGGCAAGAGGGCGACGGGCCGGACGATCTTCATTGAGCCCGAGGCGCAGGCCCGTCTCTGGAAATCCCGCAAGGACGCCGGACCTCTGCTCTATCGAAAGCGCAGCCGCAAGCATCCGGCCGAATTCATGGAAGACGTCAGCGTCGATCATAGACGTTTGGCCGACTATTTGACCGGGCTGCGCAAGGTCGAGAAGAAGCACGATATCGCGATGTCGTTCTTCGGCCACGCCGGCGACGGTGAGTTGCACGTGCGCCCCTATATCGATCTGGGGGACCCCAAGGACCGGGAGAAGATGCTGGCCATGGCCGAAGATGTCTATTCGCTGGCCTGGTCTCTCGGGGGCACCATCAGCGGAGAGCACGCGGTCGGCCTGGTGCGGGCGGGTTTCGTCCGCCGGCAGTTTGGCGATGCGTACTATGACGCGCTCAAGAAGGTGAAGGAAATCTTCGATCCTGCCGGCCTGATGAACCCTGGTAAGATCTTGAACGACGATCCCGATGTGATTTTCAAGAACCTCCGGAGAGCGCATCCCGTTCTCCCGGACAGAGCGCGGTCGGACGTGTTCTTCCGGGACGGCGAGCTCGAGCTGGAGCTCGAACAATGCTATGGATGCGGACTCTGTCTCGGCCGGGAGCCGGCCCTGCGCATGTGTCCCGTGTTCCGGGCGACCGGCGAAGAGTTAGGCAGCTCCCGTGCCAAGGCAAACCTACTCCAATACTGGGCGACGGGGCAGCTCGAAGAAAAGGATTTCGAGTCGCCGGAGTTTCGCAAGTTCCTGGATCTGTGCGTCAACTGCAGGATGTGCGAGCGGGAGTGTCCCTCCGGCGTGGACGTCTCCATGCTGATGGCGACGGCCCGCGCCCAATACGTCAAACGCAAGGGGCTGCGTCGCACCGAATCGATCCTGAGTCGCAACCGACACCTCAGCAGGATGGGAAGCGCGTTCTCGCCGCTGTCCAATTTGTTCATGAGGCTGCCGATCTCCAAATGGCTGCTGGAGAAGACGGCCGGGATCGACAAGCGGCGGGGCATGCCAAAATTCGCTCGCGGCTCGTTCCTACGAGCCGGCCGGAAGTATCTGGCGGCGTCCCAGCCCATTGCCGAGCCGGTCGACAAGGTGGCGTATTTCGTCGATACCTACGCGAACTTCAACGATCATGAACTCGGCTTCGCCGTCGTGGGTGTTCTCCGCCATAATGGCGTCGAGGTTATCCTGCCCCGACAGCGACCGGCCCCGCTGCCGGCCATTGTCTATGGCGATGTCAAGAGGGCCCGGCGTGATCTGTCCTACAACGTGAAGCATCTGGCCGAAGCTGTGCGCGGAGGCTACAAGATCGTCTGCTCCGAGCCCAGTGCGGCCCTCTGCCTGAGGGAGGAGCTGCGCCACTACGTGAAAGGCAAGGATGCCTCGCTGGTCTCGCAGAACACCAGTGAGTTGATGAACTATTTGTCGAGTCTCCACCACGAAGGCAAGCTCAAGGCCCCGGAGCAGACGGTAACGGACCGATTCGTCTATCACCTGCCGTGCCATCTTTGCTCCGTCGGCCCCGACACCGTGACGTTGCGTCTCTTGAAGGAGCACTTCAAGATCGACGTCGCGGACCTGGGGGCGGGCTGCTGCGGTCTGTCCGGCACGTTTGGCATGCAGCAGAAGAACTACGACCTTTCTTCTCGAATCTCCGAGGGTCTCAGGAAGGCTCTCGATGCGGCCGGTGCCGGCGACGTCCTGACCGAATGCGCCGCCTGCAAAATGCAGATTGAACACATATCGCCGGCGACGACGACGCATCCGATCAAGCTGATCGCCCGCAGCTATGAGTTGTAGCCCGACGGCCGGGTCCGAGCTTAGCGGAACTTCACAATCGGCGGAAGTTTCTGGCCAAAGATCTCAGAGGCTCTCTGGGTGAAGCCGACGATGCTCTGTTTGAACCAATCCGGCTTCTGGGCCTGGATCTTGCCGATGACGTAGTAGCCGACCGCCATAATGGTCGGGTACGTGGCACGCTCCGGCAAGGGGATGTTCAGCCGCTCGGTGCCCCAGATCGTATTTTTCCGTCCGAAGGCGACGAACAGTTCGTTCGGCGCCTCGATGACGGTGGTGGCGTGTTTCGTCTGCTCCCAGGTGAAGACATCTCGCGCGAGCCGGCGACCGAACAGTTCCACGAATTTCGTCGTCAGCATCACCCGAATGAGTTCGAACTGCTCCGGCACCAGCAGATAGAAGGCGTCGTGGTCTCCCAGACGCTTCCCGAAATCATTAAGAGCGGCGTCCACCGCTCCACCGATGTGGTCCAGGATTCTCTGGGCCTCGGCCTTCGGATCATCAATTAGGCATCCCATCATCATGCCCATGTATGTGGATGTGTTGTATGTATACGGCTCCGGCCGGCTGGGAAATACGTGCACCTCATCCACGTCGTCTTTCGCCAAGGGCTCGAGATTGCACGTGAACAGCATGATCCGGCGGCCTCTGGCCTTGACATCGCGAGCAATGACCGGGGCATGCTTTCCGCCGGAAGCCGACAGCAAGACCACGCCGTCGATGTTCTCGATTGCGTCCAGCTTGCCCTGGTACGTGCTCTCATCGGCAAAGACGGCATCCTTGCTGTCGAAGATGATCTTGCCCGTGGCGATGGCATTTCCGCTGCCGACAACGAGTGGTCGCTTCAGGCTCGCCAGATCGGGCTTGGGAAACTCGGTCTCAGGGTCCGTAAACAGGCGCAACGCATTGATGACACACTCATCGAGATCGATCAATGCTTTCGGGTCAAACTCGTTGTCCATCGATTCTCCTTACCACATTTCATGCGCGGTGCCGACCAAGGCCGGCGGGTTGCCGGCCGATCCGCCCGCAATTTGCTTTTGGCGCTGCTTTTGGCCCGCGTATTCTATACAATGTTCGGCGGATGACAATGCGTTTTCAGAGGATTCACGATGGAATCGAAGGAAATCGTCAAGGAAGCCGTGCTGTGGGATTCAGCCCAGGACCAACGGGTCCAGTGCCGGTTGTGCAATTTCCGGTGCCTGATCGGCGAGGGCAAGCTGGGCCACTGCTGCGTGCGAAAGAACGTGGGCGGCAAGCTGTATTCGTTGAATTATGACAAGGTCTGTGCGGCCAATCCGGACCCGATTGAGAAGAAGCCGCTGTTTCACTTCCAGCCGGGCACCCGCAGCTTTTCCATCGCGACGATCGGCTGCAACTTCCGGTGCGAATTCTGTCAGAACTGGCAGATCAGCCAGGCCGCCCTGGAGACCGGCCGGCTCGCAGGCGAGAGCATTTCGCCCGCGCAAGTGGTCGATGCGGCCGTTCGCAGCGGGTGCAAGAGCATTGCTTACACGTACACTGAGCCGACCATCTTCATGGAATTGTGCAACGATTGCGCCCGTCCGGCCAGGGAAAGGGGGCTCGCCAACGTCTTCGTCAGCAACGGGTACATGACGCGTGAGGCAATCGATTTTGCCGCCGACTGGCTCGACGGCATCAATGTCGATCTCAAGGCGTTCAGCGACGAGTACTACAAGAGGCTGTGCGCCGCCCGGCTCCAGCCGGTGCTGGATTCGATTGCCTACATTGCGAGGCAGACGAGGATCTGGATGGAGGTCACGACCCTCATCGTGCCGGCGCAGAACGATTCCGAAGAGGAACTCAAGAAGCTTGCCGAGTTTCTCGTCAACGAGGCCGGCCCGGACGTTCCCTGGCACATCAGCCGATTCTATCCCCAGTACAAGTACACGGATGCCGGCCCCACGCCGATGCGCACGATGCAGCGCGCGCTGGAAATTGGGAAGGCGGCCGGCCTGCGCTACGTCTACCTCGGCAATGTGCCGGGGGCGAAATCGGAGAACACGTATTGCTACAACTGCCGCAAGCTGCTGATCGAGCGAATGGGATACCGCATTGCCGCGAATCATACTAAGGATTCGAAGTGTCCCAAGTGCGGCGTCGAGATCGCGGGCTTCGAAGTGTGATTGCGTATGAAGATCGTTGCGGATGCCAACATCCCCTTTGTTCGTCAGTGTTTCTCCTCCGTTGGTGAGGTCGAAGTCCTGAGCGGTCGTGACATTACGCCACAGAGGGTCTCCGACGCGGATGCGTTGTTGGTCCGGAGCATCACGCCGGTCAACGGCGGACTGCTCTCCGGCAGCGCCGTGCGTTTCGTCGGGACGACCACAATCGGATTCGATCACGTGGACCGGCTCTACCTCGAGCGGAACGGAATCGGCTTTGCCTCGGCGCCGGGCTCCAACGCCAACTCCGCGGCCGAGTATGTTGTCGCTGCCCTGCTGGAGGTTGGCCGGAGACATCGAATCCGATTGGAGGGCAGTTCCATCGGCGTGATCGGTGTCGGCAATGTCGGCGGCCGTGTGGCGAGAAAATGCGAGGCGCTCGGCATGCGCGTACGAAGAAACGATCCACCGCTGCGGCGTCAAACCGGCGACCCGCAATACGTTCCTATCGACGCCCTGTATGATTGCGATTTCGTCACGATCCACACGCCGCTGACTCGCGAGGGCATCGACAAGACCTACCACCTTGCCGACGGCGATTTCTTCTCGCGTCTGAAGGAGGGCATCGTCTTCGTCAACGCGGCGCGGGGCGCGGTCGTGGATTCGGGAGCGTTGCAGGCCGCGATCCAGGCTGACCGCCTGCAAGCGGTTGTACTCGATGTCTGGGAGCGTGAGCCGAATATCGACACAGACCTTCTGGAGGTGGTCGATCTCGGCACGCCTCATGTTGCGGGTTATTCACTCGACGGCAAAGTGGCCGGCATGATTATGATCTACCGGTCGCTCTGCGAGCACTTCGGCCTGACGCCCCGGCTCGACGTGCAGGACTTCCTGCCCGAGCCGCATGTCCCACGGCTGGAGATCGAAGCCGGCGGGATCGGCGAGGAGGACCGGCTCGCTTCGGCCGTGGAGAAAGTCTACTGCATAACGCGCGATGACCGGAATCTCAGGCAGATCGTCCATCATCCTCCTGAGGACCGAGGCCGCTTCTTCGATGCGCTGCGTAAGGACTACCCGGTCCGTCGGGAGTTTCATAACACGACCGTCATCCTCGATCACCCGCAAGAGGCGCTGGTCCGCAAGCTACGGGGCATCGGGTTCAAAGTGGAAAGGGACTGACAGGATGCAAGCGGCGGAAAGGGCGGTGCTCGAATGGCCGAGAGGGGGTCTGGACTTTTCGTCCGGCTGCCTTGTCATGGGGATCCTG
Source organism: uncultured Phycisphaerae bacterium (assembly GCA_965603505.1). Lineage (GTDB taxonomy): Bacteria > Planctomycetota > Phycisphaerae > Sedimentisphaerales > Anaerobacaceae > PLanc-01. Next base: position 10,226 of record CBFDDG010000097.1, read on the forward strand.
AATGTCACGCCGGACTCGTTCAGCGATGGGGGGCAGTTCCTTGACTGCGACAGGGCGGTCGAGCATGGCCTGGAAATGGCCGCGCGAGGCGCCGCCATCATTGACATTGGAGGTGAATCGACCCGGCCGGGTTCGCGGCCCGCCCCGCCCGTCGAACAGATCCGGCGCGTGGCGCCCGTGATCGCAGCGCTCGCCGCGAAGGTAAACATTCCGATCAGCATCGATACACACGACGTGGAAGTGGCCCGCGCCGGCGTGGATGCCGGCGCGGGCATCCTCAATGACATCACTGCACTCTCCGATGAGCGGATGGCTCAGTTCGTCGCCGAGCAGCGAATTCCCGTCGTCCTGATGCATATGCAGGGGGCCCCGGCAACCATGCAGATCGAGCCGCATTATGGGGACGTGGTGGCCGAGGTGCGTGACTTCCTTGTCTCGCGGGCCGAGAGAGCGGAGCGCTTCGGCATTCCCAGGGGGCATGTATTCATCGATCCGGGGATCGGCTTTGGGAAGACCCTGCAACATAACCTGCTGCTTTTGAAGAATCTCGACACGTTCGTGGGCACCGGCTACCGCGTTCTGGTCGGAACCAGCCGCAAACGCTTCCTCGGCAGCCTCACAGGCAAAGAGGACCCCGCCGGCCGGGTTTTCGGCACAGCGGCCACGGTGGCGTTGTCTGTCGCCGCCGGCGCATCCATCGTCCGCGTCCACGAGGTGGATGTAATGCTCGACGTGGTGAAGGTGACGAACGCAATCATCCGGTCCTCTTCGACATAGGTCTTGTGAGTGGAAGGGGCCTATGGGGCGGTAGGATCTCCCTTGCTCTTGGTCTTATGTCTAACGGTCGAGGACGACCTTCAGGACATCATTGATGGTTTCGACGAAGACCAAGCCGAGCCCCTTGATGGTTTCGGGGCGGATGTCGGTGATGTCCTTCTTGTTTCGAGCCGGAAGGATTACGGTCTTGATGCCCGCCTGCTTGGCGGCGAGCAGTTTCTCTTTGAGTCCTCCGATCGGTAGCACGAGGCCACGCAGCGTGATCTCGCCCGTCATCGCGACGTCAGGCCGGGCGGGCTCTTGCAGCAGGAGACTGACGAGCGAAGTGAACATTGCGATTCCCGCGCTTGGACCATCCTTCGGCACCGCTCCTGCCGGCACGTGGACGTGATAATCCGATTTGGCGAACTGCTTCGCATCGATCCCAAGTCGCTCGGCGTTTGCCTTGACGACCGAGAATGCCGCGTGTGCGCTTTCCTTCATGACGTCGCCAATTTGACCGGTGAGCTGCAGGCGACCTCTGCCCGGCATGGCGGCCGATTCGATGAACAGCAGCTCGCCCCCCACCGGCGTATACGCCAGCGCCGTCGCCACACCGGGAATCCCCGTCCGCAGGGCCAGCTCGGACTCGTACTGGCGCGGGCCAAGGATCGTGGCGAGGTCCTTCTTGCCGATCGTCCTCTTTCTCCTGTCTCTTTTGGCAATCTCAGTGGCTACGGCGCGACACACGGACGCAATGTTCCTTTCGAGGTTTCGTACGCCGGCCTCTCGCGTATAGCTGGCAATGATGGTGGAAAGCGCTTCGTCTTTGATGGTCAGTTGGGTTTTCTTGAGACCGTGCTCCTTCAGTTGCCGGGGGACCAGGTACCGCTTGGCAATGCGGAGCTTCTCGTGCGTCGTATAGCCCGGCAGCTCGATGATCTCCATTCGGTCTTGTAGGGCCGGCGGGATCGGTCCGGCGTAGTTGGCCGTGCCGATGAACATCACGGTCGAAAGATTGAACGGTTGGTCGAGGTAGTGATCGGTGAACGAGT
>CBFDDG010000098.1:0-11970 GCA_965603505.1 uncultured Phycisphaerae bacterium
AAATGAGAAAGATCAAGAGCCCCAACCTGGCGCAGTTGCTGATGCAGCTCCGGTTCACGCCGGAGGCGAAACGCCGTGCCGAGCTCGCAGCGGCCGAGAAGCTCTATCCGCTCATCGAGGAGGACCGGCAGTACCCCTATGACTTCGTCTGCTTCAACATCACGGGGTACAATCCAAAGACGCAAGTCGAACAGGAGCTTGTCCGCGGCCGTGACCTGCGAGATGATCTCCAGATCTTCATTGCCAAACTGAGCGGCCGACTCGCCACGGCGGCGAGCCAGGAGAACGAGAAGGTCTACACCACGGAGGATCTGGCTGCAAGATTCGACGTGTCCACGAAAACCATCAGCCGCTGGCGAAACCGGGGCCTGCTGGCGAGGAAATTCATCTTCGACGACGGCACACGCCGTCTCGGATTTCTGGAATCGACCGTCGAAAAGTTCGTCGGGCAGAATCCGGATCTCATCGCCAGCGCCCGGACCTTTCACCGACTGACGAGCAAGCAGCGGCAGCAGGCCATGCGACAGAGCCGCAGCCTCGCGTCGAAGACATCGCTGTCACGTCACCAGATCACCCGGCAGGTCGCCGAGAAGCTGGGCATCGCTCAGGAGACGGTGCGAACCATTCTGCAAGAGTGTGAGAAAGCGCATCCGGACAAGCCGGTCTTTCGCCGGCCGTCGGGGCGTATCCGGCCGGCCGAGACCGCCGAACTCTATCGGCTCTACAAACAGGGCGTCGGCGTGCGGCAGCTTATGAAACGCTTCGACCGCAGCCGGGCCACGATCCACCGCATCGTGAATCAGCGCCGGGCCATGGCGCTGTTGGCGAGAAAGATCGAGTATGTCCCCAGCGACGAGTTTCTGCCGGAGCAGGCCAGGAAACAGATCCTGGGGGCGCCGCTGGCGGTCGAGCGGCCGAAGCCGGAGAGGAAGCTCGAGCCGTTCGAGCTGGTCGGCGAGAACCTGCTGCCCGAGTACATGCAGATCTTGAAGATCACCCCCGTGCTGAATCGGGAGCAGGAAATCGCACTGTTTCGCCGGTACAACTACTTGAAGTGCCTCGTCTCTCACGAACGACATCAGATCAAATTGTCCAAGGTCTCTGCGAAGCTCCTGTCGGAACTCGAGGACTTCCTCGACCAGGCCGAGGAGGTCCGCCGGCTGCTCGTGGAGGCCAACCTTCGCCTGGTGGTGAGTATCGCTGGCAAGCACACCAGCGACCGCGCGAGCTTTCTCGAATTGGTTAGCAAGGGCAACTTCGCCCTGATCCAGGCGGTGGAGGAATTCGACTACGCGAAAGGGTACCGCTTCAGCCGGCGGGCGTCACTGAACATCGCGAAGGAGTACGCCCGGGTCTCCGGCCGAAGCACGGAGCTCACGCCGAAGCGGGCGGCCTCCCTCGCCAGTATCCAGCGCGACCTGCGAGAGACCACCGCCGGCGTGCTGGCCATTGAGCGGACCCGCCAGGACTTAGCCGCCGTCATACGCGAAGAGCTCGACGAGCGCGAGCAGCACGTGATCCTGCATCACTTCGGCCTGACCGGCTCGTCCATCCGCAAGAACACCAGGACCCTCAAGCAGATCGGCGACGAACTCGGCTTGACCAAGGAGCGCATCCGGCAGATCGAGCTGACGGCGTTGCAGAAACTCCGGCAGTGCCTCAGCCGCGAGCAGTTTGAGATGCTGACCGGATAGCCCGCGCGAAGCGGCAGACGGCAAGGAAGGTTGAGCCGGCCATAAAGACATGCTTACGCGAGCGTAAGCATGGCACCCAGCTCTTAAGACACGTCGAAAAGGTGGCACAATCTTTGACTTTCAGCAAACTGGCGTGCTTTTCGGCCATTCTGACAGGAATGACGGCCAATCAACGGCTGGAAGTGTTGCGATTTGACGCGTGTTGTGGCATTGTAGAGAGCGTAGTGTGCAGAAGTCCTGTTTATGAAGTCATATGGGAAATGTCGCCTAATGGATAGGGAGTCGAACCATGACCACGTCAGACAATAGAAGATTCAGTTGGCGAGCCTTTGTCTCGATTACAGCCGGCCTTTCCTTTCTGGGCATGTGCGTGACCGGAATCATCCTCTTCGTAGTCCCACCAGGGCGTATCGCGAACTGGACGGGTTGGACGATCTTCGGGCTGACGAAGCGCCAATGGATTGGCCTTCACATCTGGCTCAGTTCGGTGTTCATGGTGGCGGCCATCGTTCACATCTATCTGAACTGGCGACCCTTGGTAGGTTACCTCAAGAATCGGGCTTCTCAGAGCTTCGCTTTTCGAGCGGAATGGGTGACCGCGATGCTGATTTGCGGTTTGATCACGATCTGTACGTTGGCTGACATCAGGCCCTTTTCGTCACTACTCGCCTGGAACGAAGCGATCAAACACAGTTGGGATGATTCGGGACGCCGTGCTCCCGTGCCGCACGCTGAACTGCTCACACTTGCCGAATTGGCCAACCAGGTGGAAGGCGTTGACCTCCAGATCATCATTGAGAACTTGAAGGCCGAGGGGATCCAAGTGCCGTCGCCGGAGAGTGTCGTGGGCGACCTGGCGATGGCTCATAACATGACGCCCCATCAGCTCTATACGGTTGCTGTAGGAGGAACTGACGCAGGGAGAGGCCACGGGGCCGGGCCAGGATCAGCGAGGCGCGGTCAGGGCGGTGGGCGAGAGCATTCCGGTGGTCAAGGGATCGGCCGCATGACTTTGAAGCAGTATTGTGCAGAGAGTGGACTCGATCTGGATGCTGCCATGGATAAGCTGCGCAAAGGGGGCCTGCAGCTTTCGGAAGAGATGACCCTCCGTGAGATCGCCGATATGGGAGGTGTTCACCCATCGGAGATACGGCTGTTGCTGGAATAGAACGTTAGCATGGTCTCTTCACCCTATTCGACCCATGGGCGGGCCTGTTTGATGTTGAGACGGCCGTCTTCGGTGATCTTGAACTCGATATCCATCGCGAAGTCGGGGTCTCGCCCGCGGTCCCCATACAGATATCGAAAGTACGACCGAATCCACCCCATGACGTCGGCCAGCTCGAAGATTTGCGCCTTCGTCAGAACGTTGGCGCCGTCGGCGATCCGATTGGAGTGCCGGATATACTGAATCTCATAGCGCTCCTCGCCCGCGAGGTCCGCGACCAGGAACTCGTCCGGGATCGAGAGTCCCTGCGGATTCGTGACGAGATCTTCGCCCACCTGGACGTTCACATAGTAGCCGGGCCAGTTGGGATCGTAGATGTTCTTCGTCACGGCGACGCCGTTGGCCAGTTCGTTGTCGTAGTTCGGATGAACGAGCACCCCCATGGCCGAGTGCAGATGATCGACCCGGTAGAACTCGCGTTCCTCGAATGCCCGATACGTCCACAGGCTGGCCCACACCTGTTTGATCGATTTGGCGATGTGGCCCTCGTCCGGATGGTGGGTGTACGAATCGTACAAGCCCGCCCCGTTGAATGTGGGGAGGTCCTCGTTATTGCTGCTGGACCGGCACCGCAGCGAGGTCCCGGCTTCAAAAGACCCGTGCATCGTCTGAAGGGCGTCGAGCATCCACTGGGGCATCGCGCCGGCCCGCAGGATCGTGCGAAAGGTGCTCAAGGTGTGCAGACGCGTTTGGGCATCGCTCTGAAAAGCCGGATCGGCCATCATGGCGCCCGCCGCGCTGTCGAAGTCGTTGTGCTTCATGAACTCATCGTAGAAATAGAAAGGCACTGCGAAGCCGTCCGGGACCATGTCCGGTGGGAGAAACTTCCGCAACTGGGCCACGTTGGCGGCCTTGGCGCCGAAACTGTTCGAGTCCTCGAAGCCGATCTGCACCAGTGGGGCGATGGCGGTGACGCTGAGGTTTCGCGGGGGCTCCTGCGGTTCCTTCGGCCGGATGGCCTCGAAAAACGCGTTGACGTCCTCGAAAGAGGCCTCTTCCAGCGTATAGCCTTCCGGCTGAACGGCGAAGCGAACGTACTTGTCGGCCAGCGCAAGGAAGTCCGCCCGGGTGGTGGCGTCCCTGATGTATGCGTTGGGCGTGTGGTTCTGCTTCGCCTGGAGATTGACGTGCGACAGCGGCGTCTGGGGAACCTCCGTGATAATCCCGGCCACGTGGCTCAGCGTGTTCGGCAGCGTGCGATAGACCACGACATCGCGAGCGGAGACCGTCTCCGGGCCCTCAACGATCTTCAGTCGCCCGTAGGATTGCCCCATCGTCAGCGCGACGTAGCTGACCTGTCCGAAAAGCTCCTCCGTCCGGATGACGGCCACGGAGGACCCCTCATACAGGTCCTTCTCGCTCTCGTACAGGTCCCGCTGGGTCTCTCCGCAGGCGTGATAGAAGAGCCTGCCCCTGACGAAGGGCATGTTCTCTACGATCATCTCGTAGGCTAATTGGACGAGCTCGAAGGTCACAGGGTCCGTCGGCCAGAACTCCAGCGTGTAAATGCCCTGAGTCGCCTCATTGGGCTCGTAGTGGTCGTGGGCGATGATGCTGCCGGCGAGGTTCTTGCGATGACTGGAGAAATAGGTCTCGCGCTCGAACGTTTCCAGGTCGATCTGCCAGCCCAGACACTCGACGACGAAATAATAATGGTATGGGTGGTTCCTGGTGTTCTGGAAGTACAGTCGGGGACTGGCCGTATCCACGCCGGGGATCGTGAATTTCACCTCGGGCGCTTGCATCACGCCGGGGAAGTTATTGCGGTCTGCATAGAGGTCGAAGGATGCTCGGTCAACGATGCGGAGAGTCCCGCAGTCCGGCGAAAGCTGGGCGAACCCTGCGCGCGTGGCGAAGCCTGCCGTGATGAGGATGCCGGCCACGAGTGAAAGCCACGTCTCTGCGACTGTCCGTTTCATCACCGCGTCCCGAACTCTCGCCTCAACACCCATCGATTCGTATGTGCCATCTGCATACTACCATTATACCAAATCACAGGTCCAAATGGCAGGGCCGGCAGCGACAGGTTCTCTTGGGGCGAAGGAAGGGGTAGGCTCAGTTGAGGCTGCGCCGCAATCGGTCCAGGATCTCGGTGACCAGACGGGCCCGCGCCGATTCCCCCTCGCCGTAAAGGCGCACTCGATGGCTTTCGAGGCTGCCGTTGGGCTGTTTGAAAGCGACCTGCACGAAGGGCATGTCCCTCCGATCACGCTGGATCGGACCAACCACGATGGCCCGCGTACTGTCCGTCGTATTCGCTAATTGCTGAGCCGTTCGACTCTGCGTGGGATCGTCACGCAGCCCCTGTGGAGCACCGAGCATGCGTTGCAGTCTCTGCTCGGTGGGGGCAACGAACGCCCCTGCCAGGACCCGCTGAGCGTCATCGGCGCCATGGAGAGCTGCGGCCAGTGCGCCGCCGCTACCCACCTCGGCCAGCGCGAGCGTCTCTCCACGAGTTGCGAGCAGACTCAGAACGTGCTCCTCCAGTGAGGTGCCTTCATCATCTGCGTAGATGGAGTCGGCCAGGTGTTTCGCGATTCGATCTTTCAGGTCTCGAAGTCTGGCACGAGCTGGCGGCGTGTCGTCGGGCAGCGAGAAGGTAAAATCCACGCGACCGCCTTCAAACTGCGACGAGGTGATGACGTCCGGCGGCAGTGGTGCGTGGTTTTTGAGCGTCTGGTCGATCTGCGATTGGCCGAGGCCGACGAATCGCAGCGTCAGTGAGCAGCCGGGCAGTCGCGTCCCGAACCGCCGGCTCAGATACGGCACCAGCTCGTCGCGGACCATCGGTTGCAGCTCCCGTGGCGGCCCCGGCAGGGCCACGATCACGCGGTCGGCTGTCTCGAAGACCAGCCCGACTGCCGTTCCGTTGCGGTTCTTGAAATACGTTCCCCGTGTCGGCGCCTGCGTTTGACGGCGGAGGTTCGCACGCAGCTCGGCGGGGGACACATTGAAACGTCGCGCCATCTCCGCCAACGCATCCGGATGTTCGCGCAGCGTGATTCCCGTGAAGTCGCTCAGGACCTCGCGCGTGATATCATTGTCGGTGGGTCCGAGACCACCCGTGACAATGACCAGTCCGGCGCCGTCCGATGCAAAACGAAGAGCGGCCTTGAGGTCCGTTTCTCTGTCATCCACGCACATCGAGCCGACGCATTGAAGGCCGAGCGGGCGAAGCGTCCGGGTCAGGAAGAACGTGTGCCCGTCCGGGTAGGCCCCCGACAGCAACTCGCCGCCCGTGATAATGATAAGATACCGTGTTGAGCGTACAGTCGGTTCTGGCGAAACAGCCGTGATGGCAAGTCGCACTGTCGGCCCGCTAACCAGCAGCGCGACTACGAGAAGCAGCCGGATATCCAGGACATCAAGCCTGCCAGTCGTACGCGAGAATGATCGACCCGGCACGATAGTATTCATGTCTCTCATTCGAACCACTCCTGCAATGCGATCAAGTAGAATGGCTTACATGCCAGCTCACGACTGGCAGTAATGGCAAGAGACACTCTATCATCCATCACGTGAGCAGCACAATGGACAAATGTACTGGTTCAGGATCCGGACTACTGATCATCGGATGGCATGGGCAGGGGGATGGTTCCAGTAAACACCCACGGTACGCGCACCAGAAATATGATCGCAAAGGAGAGGACGAGGGTCAGGAGGCCGATTCCCGCCGATTTCAACAGTACATCTTCAAAGGCCTGGTGTTTCAGGAAGATGTGCAGTGTTAATCGCAAGGCGAAAAAGAATAAGGCCACCGTTGCTCCGCCGAGCACCGCGCGTTTAAGGGCCGATATATAGGTTACGGAATCGCTCCTGCTGAAACAAAAGATGCCGCCGGTCACCACGGAGATGAGTGCCGCGCCACGAAGCATCATTGCCAAGTCAACCTTCGCAGGTAGTCCGGACATTGAAATGGCCTTGAAGACGTACATGGAAACAAGTGAGACGAAAACAATGAACAAGGCCGTGACAACGACCTTTGACTTCTGCTGCTTCCCCATGTCGGAAGTGCGAGCGTATGCCATCGAGATCCCCAACAGCACGACAACAAGAAGACACGCCAAGCATGTATCGAGAATCGGCGTGTCGTCCCGGCGCAGGAACGTTGGAACCAGCAGAAGTGCAGGCAACATTGCCAAAAGGCTCGCACACGACCAAACATATGTGCAAAACAGCGGACTGGCCTTCATCTGAAGGACCGCGCGCATACGACGGAGTAGGGCTGTGCCTCCGCGCCTTGCCTCTTCAATCTGGTCTCTTGCATCTCCTGTTTTCTCGTAGGTGCTCTTTGCTCCTGCATTTATCTGGGCGATCACTTGGGTGATTTCAGCCGCAAGCCGCTTGTCGTCCTTGAGCCGTTTGTATGTGTCCTTGATTTGCGCCTTCAGCAAGTGAGACGCCTGTTGTCTCTCCGGCCTTTTCGGCTCCGCTGGCTCCTCTTCTGCGATCTCAACCTTTCCGAGGTGCTGAAGGCACCAGTTGAGAAGTTCATCTTGAAATCTCTTGCGCTCCGAAGGATCAAGGACATTACCGTACGATATATGATGTCGCTGCCGGATGTCGAACGGAAGCCGCTGTACGTTTGCCCGGTGCACAATTGTCATCACATTGCGTCTGAAGCCATGTGCGAGCCCCAGTTCGTACATCGTGTTCAGATTGAATTTGCTGTCGTCCGTATCCAGGATAAGCACGACTATGTCTGATGTCCGCATGTACCGCATAAGATCTTGTATTATGTCGCCACCCCCGGGCAGTTTATCCCAACGATTGAATTCCATATTCTTGATTCTCTGAAAAGCCTCTTGGATGCACTTGCTAACGTGCTCGTCAGCATTTATAGGGAAGAGATACAAAGCCCTTAGTCTTCTCCCGTCCTCCTTGCTTGTCTTCCCTCTCGTGACAGCCATAGTGTGTCCCTCCATGAACGACCCTGATAGGACGAATCATGCTACAAATCACGTCTTGGCCCTTAATCTGTGCAGCCCACTCGCCAGATCCAAGCGTGCAAGCTCAAGGTGGTTACTGTATATACTGCTGTGTGTGACGGGTCAAGTGTCTGTCTCTTTTTTCGCATGGCCCTTCCTCCTGCGTCATAACAGGACGGCAGCAGATTATGTAGATGGCTACGACCGGAAAAAGATGGAAGTTATCAGGCGGATATGGCACAATCCTGTGCGTTCGTGCCGCTGGTTCGTCAAGCGGGTGACTGGAGTCGTCTGAATCGGGGCCGTGCAGGCCTGTAAGGAGTGACGATCGTGAGTGAGCAGATGAATCGACGAGAGTTTCTTGGTGTCAGTGCAGCGGGAGCGGGGGCGGTCCTGTTGGGCAGTCAATTGGCGACGGCGGGACAGGAAGGGAATTGGCCGCCGAAAATGCCGCCCGTGAAGATTTACAAGGTATTCATCGGCAGGACGGGCGGCATCTATCTCTCCCGGCCGACCGACGAGATCGACAAATTCAACCGGTACCTCGCCAACCTGGAGTATAAGCTCGGTGACGTTCAGTTCATCGGCGGCGACCTGCTGCCGCCCACCGAGGTGGACCAGATCGTGCCGAAGCTGGCCGAGGCGGACGGCGTGCTGCTGTTCCATCTCTGTGGGCACGGCGGCGACGCGCCGCTGCAGGCGATGGGCAAGATCATCGACACGGGCCTGCCGACCGTGGTCTTCTCACAGCCGTTCAGCGGCCACGGGTGGATGTACTTCCCGCAGTGGCAGAAGCAGGGCAAGAAGGTGTTCCTGCTGCCGAGCAGTGACTGGGGCGAGCTGGACCGGGCGGTCGGGCTCATGCGCGTTGGGCCGCACATGGCAAAGACCCGCATCCTGGTCATCCGAGGACCGCAGGGGACCGCTGCGGCGTGCTCGCCGGAGCAGGTGAAGACGAAGCTCGGGACTGAGATGATCCCCGTCAGCGTGGAGGAGACCCTCAAGGCCCATGAGGCCGTCAGCCTGAAGGATGCCGAGGCCGAGGCTCAGCGATACTGGCTCAGCAAGGCCAAGAAGGTCGTCGAGCCGACGAAGGACGAGGTCATCAACGCGGCCCGGTTCTATTTGGCTGTCAAGAACCTGATGATGGAGAAGGGGGCGCAAGCGGTCACGAGCTCGAACTGCATGGGCGAGCCGGCCAAGGGCTGCCTGACCTTCAGCAAACTGGGCGATCTGGGCCTCGTCGGAGCCTGCGAGGGCGACATGGATTCGACGCTGACCATGCTCATGTTCGGTTATGCGTTTGGGGTGCCCGGCTTCATCACCGATCCGGTCTTCGATACGGCCAGCAACGCACTGATCCATTTCCACTGCACGTGCTCGACGAAGATGGCCGGACCGAAGAGCCGGAGGCAGCCGTTCACGATCCGCACCCAAAGTGACAGCGAAAGGGGCGTTTCACTCGATGTCGAGATGCCGCTCGGCCAGGCCGTCACGTGCGCCAAATTCGTCAACCTCGATACGATGGTCCTCTCGACCGGCGAGATCTTCAAGGTCACGCACGACGAGCTCGGCTGCCGCACCCAGTTCTGGACCAAGGTCAAGGATGCCCGCAGCATGTTCCACAACTGGGGCGCCGGCGTCATCGAGGGCGGCGTCATGACGCTGCTCCATCGCGTCGTCTTCTTCGGCGATCACATGCAGAGCATGAGAGATCTCGGAAGCCTCATGGGCTTCAGGGTCGTCGAGGAAGCGTAGAGCCAGCAGCAGAAATCAAAAGGCCAATCGCAAGATTGCGTAAGCGCCGCTACGCGAGCTTTAGCTTCGCGAAGCGGCGTTTGCCGACCTGGATAACCATGCCGTCGCTGGGCGTGACCTCAGCGTTCGGGTCGGTGGCTTTGGCGCCGTCGATACTCACGCCGCCCTGGGCGCAGAGACGCTTGGCCTCGCCGCCGGTCTCCACCAGTTTCGCCGCGGTCAGGAGATTCTTGACCGTGACGGGTCCGGCCGGCAGGGCGATTTCCGGCATGTCGTCCGGGAGCCGGCCCTGTGCGAAGACCTTCTCAAACGCGGCGGCGGCGGTCTCGCCGGCTTTCTCGCCATGGAACTGCGCGACGATCGTCTTGCCCAGCAGAACCTTCGCTTCTTTCGGGTGCGTTGTATCCGGATTGGTCAGCTCGGCGATCCGCTCGGCGGGCAGATCGGTGAGTAGCGTGTAGTAGTTTTCCATCATCTCGTCGGAGATCGACATGACTTTGCCGAACATGTCCGCCGGGGCGTCGGTGACGCCGACGTAGTTGCCCTTGGATTTGCTCATCTTCTCTTTGCCGTCGAGGCCGACGAGGATGGGCATCGTGATGACGATTTGCGGCGGCTGGTCGTTCATGCGCTGGAGGTCGCGGCCGACGAGGTTGTTGAACGTCTGGTCGGTGCCGCCCAGTTCGACGTCGCTGCGAATCATCACCGAATCGTAACCCTGCATGAGCGGGTAGAGGAACTCGTGCACGCCGATGGGGTCGCCCTTCTTGTAGCGGAGCTCGAACGTGTCGCGTTCGAGCATGCGGGCGACGGTCATGCTGCCGGCCAGGCGGATGATGTCGGCCAAGCGCAGGTCGGCCAGCCACTCGCTGTTGTGCCGGACTTCCAGCTTGTCCGGCGAGGTATCGAGGACCTTGCCGGCCTGCTCCAGGTAGGTCCGGGCGTTCTGCTCGATCTGCTCGGGCGAGAGCATGGGCCGGGTGGTGTTTTGGCCGGTCGGGTCGCCGATGCGGGCGGTGTAGTCGCCGATGATGAGGACGGCTTTGTGCCCCAGGTCCTGGAACTGCCGCATCTTCCGCAGCACGACCGTATGGCCTAAGTGGATGTCCGGGCTGGTCGGGTCGAGCCCGAGCTTGATCCGCATCTGCCGGCCCGCCTTCGCCGCCTCGGCCAGCCGCTGCCCCAGCTCCGCCTGCGTATAGATCTCCACCGTCCCCCGGCTCAACTGCTTCAACTGTTCCATCGTCTGTGTCGTCATGCACACCTCAAGTTCGGTTCGTCAAAAGAGCCGGTATTATAGGCGCGGACGCCGCATCCGGCAAGGCCCGAGTCCCCGAGCAGGCAAGCGCGTATCGGATTCCCTGGAACGCCGAAATCAGCGGCAGTTTGATGGGTTTGCATGGCGGATGGAGGTTTGTATGCTTTGGCGGGGGACTCGCAGAAGCTACTGTCTCCCTTTCCATCATGGGGCGAATACGCCATGGAGTCAGAACATAGAATCTCGTTTATCGGGCTCTCGCTGACGGTGATCCTGTTACTGGCGTCGTGCCGTTCGGTCGGCGTCCATCGGGTACACGGTCGGGGGGGCGGCTACGGCCCGCCCGCACACGCACCGGCTCACGGGTACCGGCATAAGCACGTGTATGGGTACGATCTGGTCTATGATTCCTCCTACGGCTTCTATGTCGTCACGGGCCTGAACCATCACTATTACCACGACGGCCATTTCTATCGCCTTCACGGCGACGTCTGGCAGGTCAGCCTGCGTGGCGCCGACTGGCGGCCCTTGCGGTACGGTGCGTTGCCTTCCCCTTTAAGAGTCAAATTCAAGCCCGCCGCTCCGAGCCGCAATCTCAACGCCGTCATCAAGACCCCCGGCTCGGTCGCTCCGGTCATCAAGGCTCCGGCGCCGGTCACTCCAGTCCTCAAGACCTCCGGCCCCGTCAACGTCAAAGTAAAAGGCAAAGCCAAAGGACACGGCAAGGGCAAGAAATAGTCCCCGGACGCCGTCGATGAGGGGGCTATTTTCACTCTGAAGCGGGCAGAAGGTCGCAGAGGCAATGAAGCTGCCGTCGATGTGGACTCTGCTACAACGGGCGGGGCGGACGCTGCCCACCATTTCGCTGAGTCTCTGACGGAAAATAGAAAGGGCTGCGCGACGATGCCGCGCAGCCCAAAACACTGGTCGTGTAGAGCATTTGTCAGAGCGTTCTGCGTCCTCGAAGCCAGCCGACAAGCCCGGCTCCCAGCGCGCTGAGCACAACGGCTCCGGGCGCAGGAATCCCCGGACAAGTGGACAGTGGCTCTATGTCCAGCAGAGCGTAATCGAAGGTGACATACGGCTCGCCGGGGGCCACGATAT
>CBFDDG010000099.1:0-11850 GCA_965603505.1 uncultured Phycisphaerae bacterium
CGCCACCGACTCCACCCCCGGCATCGGCTCGCCCAACACCACCATCCCATTCGCCAAAACGTACGTATCGATCCGCTGCTCCATGCGCTACCTACTTAGCGGTCCTATTCTCTCAAGAGCCAACCACGAAGGCTGGATTCTAACACCTCAAGCCCGTTGCTTCAATTGAGAATTCCCCGCGATGATCCGCCCGATGCCCCCAATCGTTGACCTCAGAAGGGCCCGGGGATAACAACCGTCTCGCCGACAGCAGGAATGGCGAATGGGCTGTAGGAGCCGAGGCCTACGGGTTTCCAGTGCCATTGCAGCCAATACAGGGAAGGGCTGTCAAGAGAGCAGGAAAAATCGAATTGGGTCGCCGTCGGAGATCCGGCGCCATCGACGGACAACACCTCGACGGCCAAGTCCGGAAGCTCGACGCGCTGCCCCACGCCAAACGGTTCGTCGTCGCCGCGGAACAACGTGTTGAATGTGCGATACAGGTAGAGGAAGCTCGGCCGCATGTCTTTGCTCGACTCATCGACAGACAGCAGGTTGCCCTCCCTCGACCGGATCACAAGCGTGCGCTCGCCCGTGCGGGTGACCTCCAGTGGCCGCCACCCGGGCACAAGCACCCGCGCCAGGGCCGGTACGGATTTGTCTTCGTAGCTCCTTAGGTGTGGCATCGCGATGAACAAGAACGGATTGGGCGCATTGACCAGGACCACGGTCTTATCCGACGGACTCGGAGCCTCGCCGATCTCCGCCGTCGAGTAGATCACCTCGCCGGAGAATGCAAACATGCGACGCGACCAGAGCCTCCCTCCCAGAGCGACCGGGACGTGGATGAACAGCAGGGCAATGCAGATCATCCACAGCGGGATCCTGTACATTCGGCGTTCCGGGACCCAATCGTCCCCGGCAAACATGCCCGTCACGTAGCGTGCTAGCAAGCCGAAAGCACCGATCGCCGCGAACAGCAGATTTCGATTCATCGGCACCGTTGCGCAGATGGGCAGCACGCACAGCAACATCCCCGTGAGCCAGAACCGTGACACACGGTCTCTCTTCAGAAGGCCAAGCACGCCCACGAACACCAGAGCGAGAAATGCATACACCGGGACCAGATACTGCCCCATCGCACGCTCGGACATCATCCAATAGGTGTCCGCCGGAAGTGGCGCCCACTGCCCCATGAGCAGCAGCGGCGCCCGCTCCAGCACGGCCAGCGCGTAGGCCAGAGGCTCGCGCCCCGGATCGATCACGAAACCGCCCCCTGAGGCGCCATGGCCCAGGGCGTTGTACACGATGCGCCAGCCTGCGATCACCACAACCGCCGGAACGAGGCTCAGGGCACGACGCAGCCTCGTCCCGCGGTCGATCATGAGTGCATACGCGAAGAGATATGCGAACGTCGCGATCCCGGCCTCGGTCGAGAGCAGCGCCAGAAGCAGCAGCAGTGGCGCCAGGGCACCGCAGCCCCGCCGTCCGCACCGCCGCCATCGATCGTGGCACAACAGCGCCAGAACCGAAAAGAACAGGGCCAGGAGGAGGTTCCGGTTCGCCACCCACCACACCGGGAAGTAATTACTCTCATCGATCATATAGAGCAGCGCCGCCAGGGCAGCAACCGGCACCGCCCCCATCATCCGCCGATACAGGGCCGTGACCACCACAACCACCGCACCAAACCACAGCAGATTGTGCGCGTGCATCAGCGCGGGCGAATCCGGGAACAGTCGGTAGTCCAGCCAGTGTGTCAGCGCGGTCAGAGGCCGCCAGTTCGAGATACGCAGATCGTCCGACACCCACCACGGGAATAGCCCGGACTCCTTCAGATGCGATACGTCCTCCCGCGATCGCGTCACGGCAAACGTGTCACGCATCGCGCCGGTGAGCGTACCGGCATCGGTGGGCAACAGAGGTGTCCCATAGTATCGCTCGGGCACGACCCGCTCTTTGACAAGATGGGCACGGTGGACCAGATCATCCTGGAAGAGCCCGCCACCGATGTTCGGCAGCATGAGTGCAATCGCCAGCAGACCCAATGCGAACGGGAACAGACGATGCGCAGATGCACGGTGAAACAAATGCGCCAGTCGTCCAAACCGCATAGGACCTCGCAAAACCATGAACGCATAACATGGGCCCGCGGAACTCGCCCGCTAACGACCAGAGAAGATCCGGCTACGCCGCAGCGGTTTCGGAGCTGTATTCGTCGAAGCGGACGGCGATCTTCTTGCTGACGCCCTGGGTTTGCATGGTGACGCCGAACAGGACCTCGGCAATGCTCATCGTCCGCTTGGAGTGTGTGACCACGATGAACTGGCTGTCAATTCCGAAATCCCGCAAGAGCATGTTGAATCGCTCGTTGTTCGCCTCGTCCAGGGCGGCGTCCACCTCGTCGAGGAAGCAGAACGGTGAGGGTTTCGTCCGGAAGACGGCAAACAGCAGCGCCAGGGCCGTCATGGACTTTTCGCCGCCGCTGAGCAGCGAGATGCTCCGCGTCTCCTTCCCCGGCGGCTTGGCGATCACCTCGATGCCCGCTTCGAGCACGTCGTCGCATTCCTCCAGCACGACATCGGCTTTGCCGCCGCCGAAGAGCTTGCGGAAGATCTGCTGGAAGTTGACACGTATCTGCTCGAACGTCTCGACGAACTTCTCGCGGCTCTGCTTGTTCAGCTTGTTGATAAGCTGCTGGAGCTGGCTCTTGCTCTCCGTGAGGTCCTGGACCTGGTTGGCTAAGAAGTTGTGCCGTTCCTCGAGGGTTTCCTGCTCGGCAATGGCGTCGACGTTGACGTTGCCGAGCCGCTCGATCTTGCCGCGAAGCTCGTTGATCTCGCCCTTGACCTGCTCCCAATCCACGTCCCCCGTCGTGCGATTGGCGAACGCCTCGGCCAGATCGATCTGCAATTCGTCGCGAACGCGCTCCATCAGATCCTGCTGGCGGACCTCCAATTGCCCGAGTTCGACGCGGAGTTCACCGATCTCGTGCTCGATCTGGGTCTTCTCGGCGCGCTTGGTGCGAACGAGTTCCTCCTTCTGCCGCTGCTCGGCGACCAGTCCGGCGAGCTCTTCCTGCAGCAGCCGGTTGTTCTCCTGCGCGCCCTCCTTCTCCACGAATAGCTCGGAGACGCGGGCCTCAGAAGTCAGAATATCCCTCTGGGCCTCGGCCAACTGGCCGGTGCAGACCTGTATCTCGTCCTCCGCGGTGGCAAGCGTGTGCAAGCTCGTCTGCATCTGCCCCCGTAGTCTTTCAATGATCTGCCGCAGCCCCTTCTGCTGCTCGACGACCTGGCCGAGCCGGACCTTCAGGTCCGTCAACTCCTGCATCCGGTCCTGCTGCTGGCCCTTCAACTCGTCGTATCGAGCCTCCAAGTCGTGGATGTGGGCGGCCCGCTCGTTGTTGACCGCCTCCAATTCGCCGAGCCGCTGCTTCGAATCGTATTCCCTCTGCACAGACTGCGAGATCTCGGCCTCGAGAGAATCCAACTCCCTGCCAATCAGCGGCTCCTCCTCCTTCAACCGGTCGATGTCCCGCTCGTAGACCGCCAGCTTCGCATTGATCTGCGTCTTCTCCGTGTTGACTTCGTAGATCGCCGTACGCAGGTCCTTGCAGAGCTTTTCAAGGTGTGCCCTGGTCTGGGTGTTCTTTTGAATCTGGCCGTCCAACTGGGCGACCTCGGCGTTGATCCCGCCGATGGTCTCCTCCAACTGATGGATTCGGCTCCGGCGGGAGATCAGGCCGGTTGCCTTGCCCAGCGGTCCCACCCGCAGCAGCCCGTCGGCGCTCAGGCATTCTCCGCCGAGGGTGACAAGACTGTATCCGGCCCGCAGGTAGTCGGTCAATCGGGCGGCCGCCTCCAGCGAATCCACGACGACCGTCCTGCCCAGCAGGCTCCAGGCCAACGCGGCATACCGGCTCTCGCATTTGACAAATTCCACCAGGCGTCCCTTGACGAACGGGTGCTTCGAGAAATCGGCATCGTCTGTGAAAGGCTCCACCCGATTCAGGCAGCGGAAATGGACTCGGCCTTCGAGATTCGACCGCGTTTCCCGGTCCTCCAGCAGCTTATCCATATCGTTGATCAGCAGCACATCCGTGAGCCCTTCGAGCGCGGCCTCCACGGCACCCGCATACTCCACATCCGTGCCGATCTTCTCGGCGAGAATGCCATCGATGTAATCGAGTCTGGTGCTCTCGTCCCTCTGCGCTTTCAGGATATTCTTCACGGCGTTGCCAAGACCCTCGTAGCGGTGCTCCATATCGGTCAGCACCGTCAATTCACTGCTCAGGGCGCTGCGCGCCTCCTTGCTGTTGGCCAGTCGTCTGCCGTCGTCGGCAATCTGGGTCTCGGCCTCCTCGATCTTCTGCCGCTTCGACTCCAGATTCCCCTCCAGTTCCTCCAGGACCCTGGTGATGTCACCGAGCCGAGCGTTGTGCTGCGCCTTCTCGGTCAGCAGGCCCTCCAGTTCGGCCTTGGCCGTCCGGACCCGGCCCGCGAGCCGTTCTCTCTGGTTCGAGAGGTTGTCGCGATAGCTCGAAAGGCTCTGGATCTCGTTGTGAAGCTGGGCCGTACGCCGCACGATGTCGATGATCCCGGATTTCTCGTCATCGAGTTCCGCCTCCAGCGAACTGAACTGAATATCGACCTCACAAGCGACCTTCTCGATCTCCTCGATCGCCTCCGTCCGTTCAGTCACTGTCCGGTCGCACCCGCCCAGTTCGTTGCGGTGGTGCGCCAAGTCCGCCCTGAGCGCTTCGCCTTGCTCGCGCAACCTTTCGATCTCCTGCAACGCCCCGTCCCGCCGTTGCTCGAGCTCAATCGTGCGCGAACGTAGGAAATCGACCCGCTGGAGTTTTTGGTCGATCTTGCTCTGTATGGCCACCAGCGAGTTGCCCATTTCGCTGAGCTTGTGATCCTTGTCGATAATCTCGTTCCCCAGTCGGCTCGCGTCGGCCTCGGCGCCGGCCTCTTCCGCCACCGCCGTGGAGAACAACTCCCCCGTCTGGCGAAGCATCGCGGTTTTTTCGTCGAGCTGCTCCTTGTTCCGGCCGTACTCGACCAGTGAGTAATTCACCTGTAGCTCTTTGAGCCGCCGGCTGTATTCCAGGTAGTTCCGCGCCTTGCCCGCCTGTAGCTTTACGCTGCGGAGCCGCTTGCCGACCTCGTCGAGGATATCCGCCAGGCGCAGCAGATTCTGCTCGGTGCGTTCGAGTTTTCGAATCGCCTCTTTCTTGTGCGCTTTGTACTTGCTGATGCCGGCCGCCTCCTCGAACACGAGTCGCCGGTCCGCCTTGGAGGCGCTGACCAACTGCTCGACCTGGCCCTGCTCGATAATGGAATAGGCCCGGGTCGCAACGCCCGTATCCATGAACAGCTCGCGAATGTCCTTCAGTCGGCACAGTTTTCCGTTGATGCGGTACTCGCTCTCGCCGCTGCGGTAGATCCTTCGTGAGACCTGCACCTGCTCGGTTTCGATGGGCAATCGGCCAGTGCCGCCTTCAGGATTCGAGAGAACGAGTGTCACTTCGGCCGAGCCCAGCGGCTTCCGGCTACCGCTGCCGCCGAAGATCACATCGGCCATCTGGTCGCTGCGCAGGCTCTTGAGCTTCTGCTCGCCGAGCACCCACTTGACCGCGTCGACCACATTGCTCTTCCCGCACCCGTTAGGTCCGACAATACCAATGATGGAAGCATCGAAAACGAACTCCGTCCTATCGGCAAAACTCTTGAATCCGTCGAGTATAATCTTCTCAAGTCGCATAGCCTACCTGAATGTCACAATCTCCTATGAGGATACCCGTCCCTCAAGCAGCCGCTCCGGAACAGTGTGTCAATCTTTTATCGGCCTAACGGCGGCCGTTTCTTGACTGGAACCTCGATTTTCGCCAGTGGACCCACCCAAAACTCGGCGTCCACCGCCCCCTTGGCCGACAACTGCTCGAGCAGTGCAATCGTTTCGGCGTAAGAGACGCCCAGGCCGCGGAGCTGTCCTTCTGCCGTGGTGGCGGGTTCGGCTCCAAGGACCCGGATGAGATCGGTCAGGTCCCTCCCGCTCTTCACGGGCCCGATTACCCCACGTCGCGTCGGGTGCTTGCGGATCACCGAAACGTACTCCTGGCCCGCCCGCGAATCGACGACGATGGCTTTGCTCGGCGATTCGACGAACATATTGTCACGACAGGTCAGAGGCGCACCGAACAGAACGATGCGCGGGTCGCCGCGTCGCGACACGAAGATTGCTCGCCGGTCGGTCGATACGACCCGCTCCAGCAGGAAACTTCGCCCTACGAGCTCGCCTGTCACGACGGGAGCCTCCATCTGACGCAGATGCTCGTACGCGGCCAGAACCACCGCCGCGTCACGATCCCGCAACAGTCGCTGGGCCAGCGCCAGAGCGTCGTTCCGTCTGGCCGAGACCATCACCGCATCAAGGGCATCAAGGCGGCGAGGTGAATCCTCATCCGCCGCCAGCGTCCGAAGAGTCGCCAAGGCGCGATCGTCGCCGAGGTTCAGCATGCATCGTGCCGCCCGAAGTCGAACCTCCGCATCGGAGGCATCCAGGAGCATGCGGAGCCTGCCGAGGCCCTTCCGCCCTATTGCCTCGAGGGCGATCTCCGCGCTGTCCTTGTGGTCCGACACGGCCAACTGATGGATCAATGTAGTGACCCTGGCCGTAGCCAGTTCCGGCGTAAGCTCCACGAACGTCGCCGCAACCATCGCGACGAATCGCAGTTTTTTCCGGCGGTATTCCTCAGGCACCCGCACCTCGATATCGCTGGGAGAAAGGGCCGTGGCGATGTTCGGCCCGTATCGCTCGTTCAGCCGGTTGCGGATGATGCTGGCCAGCCGGTAATTCGGTCTGCGAAGCCTCAGGTTCATCGCAAACTCGTAGGCCACCCTGCCGCCCCCGAGAACATAGCCGCTCCCGGAGTCAGAATCGCGATTTTCTATCGGATTGATGAAGATCGGCCCATCGACCGTGGCCAGAGGCTTCGTATCCACACCGAACGTACCAAGGGCCACCAGATCGGCCTTGTACAGCCAGCCGCCGCCGATGGAGGTCGCCTCCGAACCCGGAATCACGGAAGCGCGGACGTCAAAATGCTCTTCCCTCGAGGCGGTCGCCGGGAGCCACCCTTCCAATCGAACGACGGCCGTATTCTTGCTGTCGATCAGTTGATCCACGCTGATTCGCTCATGGGACAACTGCGCCAGGACGTACTGCTTGAGATAGGCCCGGACATGGGGTGGGCAATGCGCCGAACCCGTGCCCGGCAAGCCGCCGACAAGCCCGTAGCCCTCCACCGCCACCGGCGCGGGTTTCGACACTCCTGCGAATGAGGCAATAGTAGGCCCTAACTCGGCCGCGGTTGCCAACCCGATGGAACCGACTTCCGTCTTGTCCTTCTCTACACAGCCGCCCGCCGGCATCAACGCCAGCGACAGGCCGACCAGAAACAACGCCCTCCAGCAAAAAGTTCTCATACTACCGGATATCGCCCTAACGACAGGATTCAGATGACATAAACTTGCCGCAATCTTACGTCGTTATAGGACTTTCGTCAAGTCCGTTTCGGCTCCGATTCACGCCTGACGCCGGTCCGCAAGGCGGTGCCGAACCAGTTCGACCCACGGTCCGTAAAAATGGGGCTCATCAGCCATGGGGCCTGCTCCGGCTACTCTCCGATGAACTGGCAGACGACTGTGCGATTGCGGGAGCGTGTGTCGAAGTCCACCAGAATAATCTGCTGCCATGTGCCGAGCGTCAGTCGGCCACCGGTAAATGGCACGCTCAAAGAGGGTCCGAGCAGCGAGGCCCGCACGTGGGAGTGGCCGTTATCATCATGCCAAGTGTTCTCATGCTCATACGAGCCTGCCTCCGGGGCGATCCGCTCGAATGCGGCCTCGATATCGTGGTTCACCAGCCCGGGCTCGTACTCCGTGGTCGTGATCCCGGCTGTGGAGCCGATATGGAACAGGGTAACCACTCCCGCGCTCAGGCCCGAGCCAGCCACTGCCCTGCCGACATCATCCGTGATATTGACCACGTGGCAGTTGCCTCTCGTGTTCACCTGTATCTGCTCCGTCTTGACCATCTCCGAGATCCTCTCGTCAATGTCATTCGTCTGCAAACCGGGTACCCTAACCTGGAAGGCCGTGTTTGGCAAGCCGTGCCACCGCCAATTGTGGTCAACGTGCGCGGATTGGGTCCGCGAAAATTAAGTATTTTCCCTATGTTGCACGGAGGGCCAATGTCCTATATAATGGCTTCTGAAAGTGCAACCCGCGGCTGTGACCACGGATGGCATCACGAAAGGTAGCATTAGGTGAGAGGCCAGGGATGAGCACGACATATCTGCACAGCGAAAGACTTCAAGTACAGCAATACGACGCAGGGCCTTTGTGCCCCCGGTGCGAGACGCTCATGGTCGAGACAGACCGCACTACGGAAGACGGCTGCACCTACATCTGGTATGGGTGCGCCGCCGTCGGCTGTGATGAGCAGTGGCTCGTGAAGAGAGCGGCACGGATGATTCAGTAGCCGGCCGGAGTGTCCGGAGGACAAAGGTTCCGGGTCTTGTGAGGCAGGGGGATATGGGAAGATGCGAGGGGACGTCGGAGGGGTGATCCGGAGCGGTGATGTGGCACGTCGGCCTTCCCCAATGTTCCACCACTGTGGGAAGGCTCGCGCGCACCGTCAGCATGCCTGCCGTTTTGCCTTTGCCTTTTTCATCCCGCTGTCTGTACAATTGGCCTGATGACCGTACGTTGCACATTGCTGATCCTGGCCTTGACACTTGCAGGCGCCGGATGCAGCAGGAAACCGAGCGGGACTCTCCCGCCGCTGCACCAGGCAGCCAAGGATGGCGATGCCAAACGAGCTCGATCGCTGATCCGCCGGGGCGCCGACGTCAACAGGAAGGATGCGCTCGGCAGGATCCCGCTGTACATCGCCGCCGGAAGGGGCCACCGGGAACTGGTGGAACTGTTCATCGCCAAGGGCGCTGATGTCAACGCCGAGACGACGAACCACGACGTGCCGCTGCATGTGGCCGCCTCGTACGGTCGACAGCAAATCGCTCAACTGCTGCTGGCCCGCGGCGCGAAGGTGAGCGCAAGGAACCGAACGGGCGTGACGCCGTTGCACTGTGCCATTGCCCGCCGGCACGGGAGCCTTGCCGCGATGCTCATCATTGAAGGCGCCGATGTCACGGTAAAGGATGTGTTGGGGCGTACCCCGCTGCACTATGCGGTTACCCGCGGGGAGGTGGATATCTCGCGGCGCCTGATCGCCCAGGGTGCCGATGTCAACGTGAAAGACAACAGCGGGCGTTCCGCTCTGTCGTACGCAATCACACAGGGACATGTTCAGTTCGTCAAACTGCTGATCACCCAAGGCGGCGACGTTCAGGCCACCGGTGATCGGTCACCGCAGGATCTGCTGTGCCACGCCGTCAGGCAGGACTACACGCAGATTGTGGAGATACTGGTGACCGAAGGTGTGGATGCGAACGGCCAGGACAGTTCCGGGGGAGTACCGCTGCTGCTGGCGGTACGAAGCGGCAACAAGGAGACAGCCGAGTTGCTCATCAACAAGGGCGCCGATCTCACGGTAAAAGATGACGACGGCACAACGGCCCTGCACCATGCAGCCGCCGCGCGGCACGCCGAGGTCATCAAGCTGCTCGTCGCCCGCGGTGCCGACGTGAACGCCAAGGACCGGATGGGCCGCACACCTCTACATCGTGCCGCAGACGCCGAGAGTGATGATCTGATCGCGGCCCCGTACGCCGAGACAGTCGCTCTGCTGGTGGCCGCCGAGACCGATGTGAACGCCAGGGACCAGGACGGCGCCACGCCTCTGCACCAGGCCGCCTCCCGGGGCGACAAAGCCGTGGTGGAACTGCTCGTCTCCCATGGCGCCGATGTGAACGCGCCGGCCCCGGATGGCATGACGCCCCTGTTGTTCGCGATCTCCCGTGGACACGCGGAAACTGCCGCTTTTCTCGTCGCCCATGGTGCCCAGGTGAATGCCGAGACCGGCGCGGGATTGACAGCACTGCATCCTGCGGCCGCGGGAGGTCACAGAGACCTGGTCACGCTTCTGCTCGCAAAGGGGGCGGACGTCAACGCCAGAATCCGACGGGGCACAAGAGATCGCTGGTCCACTGATTGGGCGGGGCAGACCGCCCTGCACAAAGCCGCTTCGGGCGGACATCAAGAGGTGGTGGAACTGCTGGTGGCGAACGACGCAGCGGTCAACGCAGCCGACATGTACGGCGTCACGCCGCTGCACGAGGCGGTCGCCAGAGGGCGCCGCAACGTGCCCAAGGGTCGCTTCAAGGAGGTGGCACAGACCCTGATTGCCACAGGTGCCGATGTCAACGCGAAAGACGCCCGCAACCGGGTCCCCCTGCACCATGCCGTCATGAACGGCGCCACGGATGTGGTGGGATTGCTCACGAGCAGCGGAGCGAACGTCAATGCCAGGGACACCGAGCAAACCACCGCCCTGCATCTGGCGGCGTACGAAGGTCGCCGGGACGTCGTAGAGTTGCTCATCGCCGGCGGCGCCGACATCCATGCCCAAGACCGCGACGGCGATTCCCCCATGCACGAAGCCGCACGCCGACGGCACGGGCCGGTAGTCGAATTGTTGATGGCAAACGGCGCGAAGCTCGACGCCGTCGTCGAAAGCCTCCTGACGACCGGCTCGACCCCACTCCACGACGCGGCCACAGCGGGCGACATCCAGAACATCCAATCGCTCCTACCCCAGGGCGCCAACGTCAATGCGAAGGACAGGGAGGGCGGACGGCCGCTCTACTATGCCGTAGAAAAAGGCCACCGAGAGATTGTCGAGTTCCTTGTCACGGGCGGCGCGCTCGTCAATACACACAACACGTGGCGGGCCGAAACGCCGCTGCATGCGGCGGCCCGCGAGGGCCATGCCGAGATTGTGAGTCTGCTGACCGCCCATAGCGCCGACTGCGAGGCAACGGACCGTTCCGGCGCGACCCCGCTCCACGACGCGAGCGACACGGACGTAGCCGCACGGCTGATTGACGCCGGAGCCGACGTCCACGCCCAGGACGACGACGGCCGGACCGCCTTACACAAGGCTGCCAGGTGGGGCCGGACGGATGTAATGGAGCGGCTGATCACCCACGGCGCCAGGATCGACGCCCGGAGCACCGATGGTTACACCCCTCTGATGGATGCGAAACAATACAAGCAACCCCACGCCGCCGAATGGCTCCGCCAGCATGGAGCGAGCGAGTGATGCGAATCTGGAAGAGTGATCGCGATTTGTTGAATGCTCCCTCTCATCCAACGATCGCGAGGGCGACGTAAGGGACGAGATTGAACCCCAGAACAAACATCTTGAACAACCCGAGGAAGGAGTAGATGGCTACGTTGAACGATTCCCGCGAGATCGCGAACCACCTGCTGTGCATTCGGTAGACCCAATCGCCGGCGAAGGCACAGATCAGAAACGAGAGAACCAGCAAAGCCCCGTTGATCGCCGTGCACCACAAAAAGAACGCTCGAATCGTCGCGATATCCATCGTATCTCTCCTTTTTCCGGGATCGACCTTGGATTCCTGGCAATAGTCGCCGTGTTCCGGACGCCACTTGGCCCCAATAGCTGGCTCTCCGAGTATTCTCAGAGAGGCAAGACGCCGAATAACTAATAGCTGAGACTCGACCCTAGTTTCCACTTTGGGCATTTTTCAACTCTTTTGCACAATCGAACGCTGCGCATGCCCACCCTAGTCTTCCCGCGTTCTCTCTGGAAATACGGGAGACAATCACCGTTTTGCGGTCTCCGGGTGCTCATCAACAGCCGGCTCTCCTTAGC
>CBFDDG010000100.1:0-11841 GCA_965603505.1 uncultured Phycisphaerae bacterium
TATCGGCTCACGGTGGGCGTGGGGATCTCCGGGCGTTTTCCGCCTTCGATGGAGCCGCCGGCCGATAACCTTGAGTTGGTTCTGTACTATCGCGACAATGGCGAGCCCGTGGACATCGTTCGGCAGACGGTCGAGGCGACGGGCCGCACCATGACGCACCTGGATGAGTTCTCGGTGTACCTGCCGACGGTGCAGCCCGGCGACGCCTGGGCGGGCAAGAGCATTGGCATAGCGATCCGTGCGGCCGGGGCCGCCGGCGGATTCTGGGACCTGGACCACGTCCGTCTCGCCGGATCGCTGCCCGAGCCGAGCACCGAATTGGCGGTGAAGGAATAGACGACTTGGACATGCACATCGAACATGGGCGGTTGGCGGTAGGGTGGGCCATGCTCACCGTTCATCTTTGCGCGCGCGGAATCGGTGGGCAGAGCCCGCCCTACCCGACTCGCAGTCGCCGGTCCAGTGGATTCACCCTCATTGAGCTGCTGGTGGTGATTGCCGTGCTGTCTTTGTTGATGGCGATCCTGTCGCCGGTATTGTCGCAGGCGAGGCATCATGCGCGGCGGGCGGCTTGTGCCGCGAACCTTCGCCAGGTCGGGACGGCCATCCATCTTTATGCCCATGACTTCAGCGACACGATTCCCTTCGGCCCGTCCGGCCGGCCCGTCACCGGCTCGAATTTCTACACGGTGACCGGCAATGTCACCAGCCTGCTCTCGCTCGAAGACGGCGCGCCCGTGGGTCTGGGGCTGTTGCTGAAGGGGTATCTCGCCCAGCGGCCCACGGTCCTGTTCTGCCCGGGGGCGGACCAGCCCTCGGAGGCGAAGGAGCAGTTGGCCCGGGTCGGTTCGGCCCAGGCCCAGAGCGACTACTACTACCGTCATGCCTCCGTGGCTTTGTTGACCGGAACGCCCAAGACGCTCCACATCCGGCTCAGCAACCTGGGCCGCAGCAGCAAGGGCCAGCCGGTTGCGGCCCTGGCCACCGACGTGCAGTTTCTGGCCCACCCGTCGCTGGCCACGTTCCAGGTGAAAACCCGAACGAGCCATCAGCGGACGGCCTGCAATGTTCTGTTCGCCGCCGGACAGGTCACGACCGTCCGCAATAGGGACGACGCGCTGACCGTAGACATCGGCAAGGCACCGTACGACGCGCTGGAGCGAATCCTCGCCATGTTTGAGTTGGCTGACGATCATCAGTGAAAGGGCGGCCTACGCCTGTAGTGATCCCGTCGATCCGGGGATGTTCACAAATCGCCCCCACGGGAAGTCGAGTGAGTAAGGAGAGCCCATGGAAGAAGACCGCACCGATTCGCAACAGAGTCCGCGTCATCCCCTGCCCGCCCGCACGTACACGGGTGCGGAAGCGTTGCTGCACAATCTCCCCTACATTCTAATGACGCTTCTCGGCGCGGCCGTGCTATTCCGGTCGTTCGGGACATCAGTATGGGCCGAAGTCACGGCCGCCGGCTACGTGCTCTACGGCTTGCTCGGGGCCTTGTGGATCATGATCTTCGTGTGTCCCTTCTGCCGGTTCTGGGGTACCGACTCCTGTCCCTGCGGATACGGCAAGATCGCCGCCCGGCTTCGCAGCCGCCAATCCGAAGACCGATTCAGCGAGAAGTTCAAGAAGCACATCCCCGTGATCGTGCCCCTGTGGTTTCTGCCGCTGATTGTCGCCGCGCCGGTCCTGGTCCGAGGATTCACCTGGGGTCTGTTGATCCTCGTGATCGTATTCGCCTTGGACGCATTCGTGATACTGCCTTGGCTCTCGACTGAACATGGCTGCCGGGACTGCCCCCAGCGCGAGACTTGCCCATGGATGAAGGGCAAGAAAGAGCCGGCATAACAGCCAGATGTCATGAAAATCAGAATTTCCTTCGACCTTCACATCGCTTGTGAATATAATTGCTATTCGCAATTATTGCTATGAACAACGGTTCACGGAGTGTGTAGATATAGGTATGAGCCGATGCCTGTTTGAAGTGATTCTGGCGGTCAAGCGCAAGTGCCAGTGCAACGAGGAGCAGATCCGGGAGGAACTGGGGCTGTCGCAGGCCGAATTCCACGGCCTGCTCGTCCTGGCGGACGCTGAGGAGATAACCGGCTGTGAATTCGCCCGTCGCATGGGTCTGTCGCCTTCGCGGGCCAGCCGGGTGGTGGACAGGCTTGTGATCGGCGGCTATGCGGCAAGGCGGTCCGATGCGGAAGACCGTCGCGCCATCCAGGTTTGTCTGACGGCCCGGGGAAGGCGAATGGGCCGGCGGATTTTGGGCCGTATGGAGGTCTGTGAGGACCGCATTTGTGGCAATCTTGACGGGGCCGAGGTCCGACAAGTCAGGCGGGCCCTGGAGTTGCTGGAGACTGTTCTGTAACGACCGGCAGCCTCCCCGGCTGCGACATTACTGTGGAGAAGACGGCCATGCAGAAAGCGATATTCATTCAGTTGGCTCTTGGACTGCTGATTGGCGGCAGTCTCGGAGCGGTTATGGGCTATTTCGGCAAGTGCACGACAGGGGCCTGTCCCCTGACGGCCAATCCGTGGCGAGGAGCGTTCATCGGAGCGCTGATCGGCGGTCTCGTTGCCTATTCAACCGGCTCGTCCCGCTCCGTGCCACAAGCGGGACAGGAGTACGCGTCTTTGCTGATCGGAAGCACCGAGGATTTTGAGCGAGAAGTCCTGAACGCGGATAAGCCCGTGTTAGTCGATTTCTACGCCGATTGGTGCCGTCCTTGCTGGCAGTTGGCCCCGACCATCGAGCAACTCGCCACGCAATACGAAGGCCGCGCGGCCGTGCGCAAAGTCAACGTCGATCGCCATTCGGAATTAGCGGGCCGCTACGGCATCCGGAGCATCCCGACCGTGCTCTTCTTCAAAGACGGCAAAGAAGTCCAGCGCCTCGTTGGTGTTCATTCCGAGAGCGCGTATGCGAGCGTGCTGGATCAATTGACGAAGCCATCATAGGCCATTCCTACCGGCGGCGGACCAGCCCTCGGAGGCGAAGGAGCAGTTGGCCCGGGTCGGCTCGGCGCAGGCCCAGAGCGATTACTACTACCGTCATGCCTCCGTGGCCCTGCTGACCGGAACACCCAAGACGCTTCACACCCGCCTCAGCAACCTCGGCCGCAATAGCAAGGGCCAGCCGGTCGCGGCTCTGGCCACCGATGTACAGTTCCTGGCCCACCCGTCGCTGGCCTCGTTCCAGGTGAAGACCCGAACGAGCCATCAGCGGGCGGCCTGCAACATTCTCTTCGCCGCCGGACAGGTCGTGACCGTTCCCAACAGGGACGATGCGCTGACGGTGGACATCGGCAACGCGCCGTACGATGCGCTGGAGCGAATCCTGGCCATGTTCGAGCTGGCTGACGATTATCAGTGAAAGGGGCAACCTCGGGCCTGCTGGTCTTGGTGTTGGCATTCACCGTGGACGCGTTTGTGATCCTGCCCCCGCTTGTCCACCCAGCATGGTTGGGGGGACTGCCCGTGGATGAAGGGTAGGAAAGAGACGGCGTAGCAATTTCTTCGCAAAAAAAGCCGGATTCTTTTCAACCTCCATGCCCTATGCGGAGATAATTGTTAAGGGCAATTGTTGCCATAAACAACGGTTCCCGGAGTGTGTAGATATGGGTATGAGCCGATGCCTGTTTGAAGTGATTCTGGCCGTGAAGCGCAAGTGCCAGGCCAACGAGGAACAGATCTGGGAAGAGCTCGGCCTCTCGCCGGCCCAGTTCCATGGGCTGATGGTCTTGGAAGACGGGCAGGAAATCACCGGCTGCGCATTCGCCGAGCGGATGGCGCTGTCGCCCTCGCGCGGCAGCCGGGTCCTGAATTCGCTGGTGGACGAGGGTTACGCGAAGACGCAGTCCGACCCCGGGGATCGCCGGGCTGTCCTGGTTTCCCTGACCCCGAAAGGCAGGCGAACGAGGCAGCGGATTGTCAGCCGCATGGAAGCCTGCGAGAAACGTATCTGCAGCCGGCTCGATCAAAGACGTGTGGCGCAGGTGAAAGACGCTCTGGAACCGCTGGAGGCGACCTTGTGAACGGTCGCACGAGAAGCATCATCCAGAAGACGCATGACAACAGGTCCAGGACAAGGAGATGAGATAATGCAGAAGGCGATGTTCATTCAGTTGGCGGTTGGGCTGCTGCTGGGCGGTGGTCTGGGAGCGGCGATAGGGTATTTCGGCAAGTGCACCACCGGCGCATGTCCGCTCACGGCCAATCCGTGGCGGGGGGCCTTCGTCGGGGCGCTGATCGGGGGGCTGTTGGCCTTCTCGACCCGTTCATCGCGGTTGCGCGCGGGGGCGAGCGGGGACCATACGAGCCTGCAGATCGGCAGCGAGGCAGATTTCGAGCGCGACGTTCTGAATGCGGATAGACCGGTGCTCGTGGATTTCTACACGGATTCCTGCGGCCCGTGCCGGATGCTGGCGCCGACCATCGAGAAGCTGGCAAAGGAGTACGAGGGGCGTGCTCTGGTACACAAGGTCGATATCTCCTATCTGCCACGGTTGGCCCGCCGGTACGAGATCCACGGCATTCCTTCGGTGCTCTTTTTCAACGAGGGCAAGGAAGTGGAGCGGCTGGTGGGACTGCGGCCTCAACAGGAGTACGCACAGGTGCTGGATCGACTGGTCGGGGGTACAGTGTGAGCCGGGTCACGTGGCAACCACGGATATAGTCCCATTCGACCTATGAGACCTACGAGAGCCGCGTCGGCTCACGCGGACGCGAGGGCCTCGACTTCATCGATGGTTTTTGGGATCGGTGGGCCCAGAATGCGACAGCCGGCCTCCGTGACCAGGATATCATCCTCGACGCGCAGGCCGCCGAAGTGACGCCAGGTGTCGAGCCTGTTGTAGTCGATGAATGGCTCGCACTTTCTTTCGGTTTTCCAGCGGTCGATGAGATGCGGCATGAAGTAGATGCCCGGTTCGACCGTGATGACGAACCCCGCCTCGACCGCCTTCGCCAATCGCAGCGAGCGCCAGCCAAA
Organism: uncultured Phycisphaerae bacterium; assembly: GCA_965603505.1. Taxonomy (GTDB): domain Bacteria; phylum Planctomycetota; class Phycisphaerae; order Sedimentisphaerales; family Anaerobacaceae; genus PLanc-01. The sequence goes on from CBFDDG010000100.1 coordinate 4,997, forward strand.
CTCGGGATTTCTTCTGACGGCGTCCGTGTAGCCGACGTATTCCTCACCAAGGGCGTCCATGTCGTGCACGTCGAGTCCGATCATGTGCCCGACACCGCAAGGGAAGAACAGCGTGTGCGCCCCGGCGGCGACCGCTTCGGCCGGGTCGCCTCTGGTCAGGCCGAGCGCCTTGAGCCCTTCCATCAGAGTGACGGAGGCCAGCCGGTGGACCTCGCGCCACTCGATCCCTGGCTTCGTGGCGGCGATGGCCTTCGCCTGTGCTCGCAGAACGATGGAATAGATCTCTTTCTGTTGCTGCGAGAATGTGCCCGCGACCGGGATCGTCCGGCTCACGTCGCTGGCGTAGCGGAGGGCGGACTCGGCGCCGGAATCGTTGACGACAATATCGCCGACCTTCAGGATATTGCCGCAGAGGGGATTGTGGAGGATTTCTCCGTGGATCGAGAAGATGGTGGGAAAGGCTAATCGCACGCCCTGCGCCACGGCGATCCCCTCCATCGCGCCGGCGATCTCCTGCTCGGCCACGCCGGGCCGGGCCATCCGCATGGCCGTCGTATGCATCTCGCACGAAACTGCTAGCGCCGCCTCGATCTGCTCAATCTCCTCGGCCGACTTGACCGACCGCTGCGCGATGACAGCCCTGACGAGAGGTTCCGAGACGCGCCCGGACGCCGCATCCGGCGTGACATGCAGCAGGTCGCTGATCCGCAGGACGTTCTCCGCACGGTATTGTGGGAGAATGTGGATCTCTCGATGTTGCGGCAGGGCCTTGTCCACGACATCCCGCAGTGCCTCGCTCGCGGCGGTCCGGGTGACGCCGGCCCGTGCACATCTGTTACGCAGGGGCGGCTGAGGTCCCGTCCAGACGATATCCTCCTCCGTGGGTTCCTCGCCAAAGACGCATTCGGTGCCCTCGTCCACGTCGATGAGACCGGCCAGACCGGGCTGGTCGAGCCCGAAGTAGTAGAGAAACGTGCTGTCCTGGCGAAAAGGGTACATGTTGTCCGAGTAGTTCATGGGCGACTCGTCATTGCCCAGCAGCAAGATGAGTCCGGAGAGAACCCGCTGTCTGAGCCGGTCTCTTCGCTGAACGTACGTTTCCTGGGGGAACATAGGCTATTGCTTCCTCTGGGTTAGCATGCTGCCGACGATAAGTGCCAGCACCGAGATCGTGATCGCCGGGAGCACGGCGTCAAAATCCGAGGCCCACGCCGGCAGGGCATTCTTGATGAAGCTCATCTCTTCCCAGGCCAGAGCTGTCACCGTTCCCAGCACGATGGAGGCGATGGCGCCTTGCTTTGTCGCCCGATTCCAGAACAGGGCCGCGACCAGACAGGGTGTGATGGCGGCGCCGTAGATGGTGAAGGCATACAAGGCTTTTTCGAAGACGGTGGTTGATTCGGCGAACGCCAGCGATACGAGGTAGGCGATGATGCCGAACGCCAGCACCAGGAGGCGGCTGAGTAGGACGACCCGTTTCTCGCCGGCCTTCGGATTGATGTGCACCAGGTACACATCCTTGATGAACGTAGTGGCCGGGACGAGGAGGAAGGAGTCGGCCGTGGAGATGATGATGCCCACGACGGTGACCAGGAAGAGGATGCCCAGAGGCAGCGGCATGAAGTGCTTTGCGGCGTAGATGAGCACGTATCGGCCGTTTTCCGGATCGGGGATCAGACTCGACGATATCCAGGCGCTGCCGATGATGAGCAGCTCAACGGCCAGGGCTAAGAAGATCATGATGAGCACGGCGGTCCTGGCACCTTTGGCATTCTTGCTGGCAAAAATCCGCTGATACTGGTTGGCGTCGCCGAGCACCAGAAGGAACACAGGCAAACAGTAGTTGATGATCGTGGCCTTGGAATAGACGCCCCAGAATTGCATGTGTTGCGGGCGATCACCCATGGCGCCGAAGGCCTCGGTCATCCCGCCAAAGCCCCCCGCCCTGTAGAGCAGGACGGGGAAAGCGATGACCAGCGCGACGGTAATGATCGTGCCGGTCACGATATCAGTGAAGGCCAGACTCAGGAGGCCAGCCAACATCGTATAAGTGATGATAAAGATGGCAGCGATGATAGTCGCGTTGCGGGCCGTCAATTTCGGCTCCGACAGGATCAGTCGGCCGTGGTCAGGCAGGGACCTGACGCGATACAGCTTTGTGTGCTTGCCGGCCTGGGCGCCGTAGGCCTCAATGACGATCTTGGCGATGCTGTTCGCCTTGATGGCTACATGGTTGGTCACTTCCTGTTCGGCGAGCCTTTCCTCGGCTTCGACAATGTCTTCGCCGGCCGTGACGTCGACGGTAAAAGTCTTGGTCTCAGAGGACCAATCCCGCCCTTCCTTGACCTGAAAGGCAACGGTTGCCCGGCCGGTCCAGTCAGCTTCAGGCTCGAAGACGAGGTATCCTTTCCCGACCTGGAACTTAGTCAGTTCGGCGTCGGGTTGAAGAGCGACTGGCTCCTTCTTGCCCGTGATGACTTCCAGGACCATGCCGCCGGCGTTGAATTGGTAGCTGACGATCACCATGTACGCGAGGATCAGGGCGACGACAGCCAGCGCTCTGGCGACGCCACCGTAGCGGGCCGAGATGATCTCGGGAACGGTGGAGGCCTCCAGGTTGCGGGCTCGGGTGGCCAGCAGGGACAACAGGATCATGCCGATGAAGGTCCCGAAGGGCAAGATCAGCGTTACCATACCGTCGCGATAGGCCTGGCCCGCGTTGCCCACGATGGACCCTGTGCCGATCCAGCAGGCCAGCATGGTGCAGACCATCACCCAGGGTGAGAGCGACCGGCCCGCCACGGCAAAATCGGCCTGTGTCTTGACCTCGCGGGCCTTGTAGATCCCGATCCCGGTCAGGACGAACAGATAGATGAGGATCGCAATCAGATAGATCATTGTGCACTCAGTAGCTCGATCATCGAATGAATTGCTCGACGAAGTACGTCGGCGTCAGCGGCTCGCCCGTGGCCTGTGCGATCATCGCGTTCCAGGCGTAGCGGGCCCCGGGGCCAAGCACGTACTCGCGCAGGTACCGACCTACGCGTTCATCGCCAACATAGCTGAGACCTTCATCCGATTCAAGCGTCAATACCTTGTGCACGATGTGATGGTAAAGCTGCGAGGCCAGCAGCTCGCCGAGCATGTAGTTGTGATAGTAGCACGGGGCGGTTGTGAAGTGCAGTTTCGAGGCCCAGCCTGCGTCGGCCGGTCCGGGGGGGCGCGTGAGCAATTGATACTTCTCGACCAGGTCCCACCAGAGCGTGTTCAGGTCTCGGTCGGTGTCGGCGTATAAGGCCTTCTCGAAATGGTACATCACCAAAGCCCAGCGGACGAACAGGATCTGTTGGAACCTGAGGTATCGGTCGCTGACCTGCTTGATCTGGGCGGTCTCTTCGTCGGACAGGCCGAGCATTTCCTGCATCCAGGCGGCGTTGCGGCTCAGCCGGCCGAAGAACATCGCCACCGCTTCCGTCGTGAAGCTGTGCGCCGGCTCGCGCAGCAGCCACGGCTCGTTCTGATCGTGATACTTGCTGTAGATCGCGTGGCCCAGCTCGTGCAGGATCGTCTCCATCCACCGCTCGGTGTCCTGGAGATTGCACAGGATACGGACATCTCCCCTGCGATCGATATCGTGACTGAATGCGTGCGGATACTTGCCCTCGCGGTCGTACAGGTCGCTGCGCGCGAGGATATCGTCCACGGGCAGAGCGACGCCCGCATAGTACGTTTCGGCCAATTGCCGGACGTCCCGCCCCTTATAGTACCGGTCGAGGTCCAGCTCATAGACCAGCGGCGTTCGCTGGAAAAATGGATCGTGGTAATGCCACGGCATGAGCGCGTCGGGCGAAATGCCATATCCCTCGGCCAGAATCCGGTCGAGCTCACTCTTGAGGCGCGCAAACGGCCCTCGCGTCAGTCGGTCAAGCTGCTCGAAGATCGCATCGAGGTCTTTGATGCTCTGCTCGCCCGTGACCACGGTCATGGTGTGATAGTTCTCGAAGCCGAGTTGCCGGGCGGCTTCGTTCCGCAGCCGGATCAATTTGAGGAAGTCCTGGATGATGACGTTGCCGACTTCTTTGCTGGCCCGCCATGCGGCCTCGCGCTTGGCGCAATCCATCTCGGTCGTCATGGCCGTGTAGATATCGCTCATGGTGACCTTGCGGTCGGCGATCATGGGGCGGTAGTTGTTGTACGCCTCCTGGACCTTCGTATCGAGCTCCACAATCTGTTTGAGCAGGTCCGGGGCGATCTGGTTCTGGAGGTAGGCGTCATAGAGCTTGTCGAGCTGTCGGGCCAGACGCGGATCGTGGGTGTCTCCCGACTCTCTGAACGCCTTGATCCGCGCGAAGTCATCGCGGTCGCTGTAAATCCGCCGAATCTCTAATTGGATTGTCTTGAGCTCCTCGAACTTCTTCGGCTTGCCCGTCGTCGCCGCCTCCCAATACACAAGATTGGCCTGGGTGCTGAGCGGCTCGACCTGAGCTACATGCGTCTGGATGAATTGATTGACCTGGTCCTGACTATGCGGGGCGGCACAGCCTACACACAGAACCGGTGCGAATGCTGCAAGCAGGAATAAGGCCTTGGCCATTGGATACCTCCCATTCGTCATCCCAAATTACCGCACATGACCGATGGGGGATTATAGCATGCGACCGCAGTCTATTGGAAGACTTGGCAGCCCAAATCGCACCCGCGTCACGGGAGGATGTTTTCGGCCAGGATACAGTATCCGAAGTCCTCGCGTGAGCTTGGCGCAGGCGAGTTAAGAGACGGAGGCCAGGGGGACCAGCGAATTCACTAGGTCGGTCGCGGTGTAGGTCTGTGATAGATCGATCTGAAGCAGGCAGCCGTGATTGTGATCCGAGGCGAGAATGATGAGATTGTCACCGGACCGGGACCAGCCTTTGGGTTGGGGCTGGTGGCCGAGCACGAAGATATCGACGTCCAGCAGTTGGGCCATCCGGCCAAGGGCGGCCTGGCCGTGGCGCCGGCCCCAGGTCAGCAGATAGGCGGAGCCCGGCTTCTCACAGTCGGCGATTCTGAGCTCCCTGTCGAAGATGCCTGGGTCGAACTGGTCGGCGCAGCGGTCGTGCGGCAGGGAGTGAGAGATCCAGATTCGGTTGTCGCACCGGACGGCCAGCGGCTGGGAGAAAAGGAACTGGCGGATGGCCAGGCGGACGTCGGGGCTGGCCTGGTGGAACTCGCGCTCCAGGGCGGAGGCCATCGCGCGATTCATCTCCTTGCCGTTCTTCATCACCTCGGTGCTGTTGATGCAGGCCGTGTCGTGATTGCCCATCACGGAATGGACCTGATCGGGAAAGCTCAGCTTCAGTCGGACGGCGTCGAAAAGCAATTGGTAGGACAGGCATCCCCCGGCATCGTCCTCCGGGCCGCCGTGAATGATCTCCTGCAGGATGAGGTGTCTGTCGGGATGGCTGCCCAGATCGGCAAATGTGACGAGCCGCTCGAAGTTGCGCCGGTGGCCGTGGATATCGCCGCCGATGACCAGTGAGCCGTTCGCGGGCAGGCAGACGAGGTTCACCCGTCGAAATCGGTCCGTCTGGTTGGCTCTAATCCCCCGATTGAGCAGATCAATGGTCGTTTGATGCATTTCGATTCACTTTGATCTTGCTGCCGAAGATGCTATGAATCATCAGGTCGAGCCTGGAGATGACCTCCATCATATTGCCGGGCCGTTCGGCCGGATCCTCCTTGACGCAATCCATGACCAGGTTCGATATCCCGATCGGCAACTGCCTCTTGAGTTCGTGGGGAGCAAAACGCTTCGGACGTTCATACCGGCCGAACCCGTTCTTCTTCTTCGGGATCAGGGTCGGGACGTTCTTGCCCGTCAGAGCCCAGTACATGGTTGCCCCGAGGTTGAAAATGTCGGTCTTGGGGCCGAGGGTCTTACGCCGAACCTGCTCGGGGGCAATGTAGTCCGGAGTGCCCTGGATGCGGGATTTGACCGTCCCGATGGGGCAGCTCTGGCCGAGATCGATGATCTTGATGCCGCCGCCCTTGTTGATCAGGATATTATTCGGCTTGATGTCGCAATGTACGAATCCCTGCTGGTGCATCGCGTTGAGTCCGGTGGCCACCATCCGGAAGACCAGCAGAACGTCGCCCAGGCTGAGCGTCGCGGTGTCCTCGAGCGTCCGGCCGTCGAAGTGCTCCATGGAAAGGAGCAATTCCCTGACCCTGAACATGCTGCGGATTTTCTGGAGTTTGTAACATTTGCGGACATAAGGGTGGTCGATCCTTCGAGCCACCTTGAACTCCGACTCTGTCTGCTCAAAGACGCGATGATCTTCTGGTTTTTCGAAGATGAGGCGTTTCAAGGCCACGACGTTTCCATCCTGTTCGTCCGTGGCCAGGTAGATCGTGCTTCGGGCCCCGTTGCCGATCCGCCGAATGATCGTGAACCCCCCCACATTCAGTATGTCTTTGGCCATGTCAACACTAACCCAAGAACCGAAGAGTCAAAAATTGCTCCCGTAAAAAAATACGATGCGCCCCATGATACGTATGTTCCTCAAATTCCACGATTCGGTACGGTTGCGGGTCCGGGAGAGGTCGTTCCGCAGAATACCCTGTACAAATCAACTCGGCCTAAAAATGCGTGAACCATGCACTCTACCTTATCGGGCGGTCCTTGTCCAGCAGGGCCCGACTATTCTCTATCGGCCACAGCAGATAAATCTTGACAAGGTCATTGAAATTTGGTCTATCATTAACACGATAAGTGCAAGCGCCGGGTTTGCCCCTGGCAGCTACACTTTTCGGTGTGATTCCCCGATAGCTCAATTGGTAGAGCGAGCGGCTGTTAACCGCTAGGT
>CBFDDG010000101.1:0-11820 GCA_965603505.1 uncultured Phycisphaerae bacterium
CCTTCTGTACGTTTCATCGTAGTGTATAGTTACCCAAACGGGTGTAAATCGGTCCCTCCGGCTTCAACTGACTTTCGTATACGCAGATCGCCGCCGCCCGGATCGTGCCCAGATCGCAATGGCCATATTGCCTGGCGGCCTCGCCGAGTTTCTCGCCGGCCCTGGCGTTGCGGATTCGGCACAGCGTCAAATGGCCGGAGAACTTGCGTCCCTCCCTGGGCCATCCGGCTGCGTCGAGCCGCTCCTCAAGGTCCTTCTGCAATTCGAGCAGCTCCGGGCAATCCAGCCCGGCCCCGACCCACAGAACGCGGGCGCTGCGACCGCCGAACGAGCCGACCTCTTTGACGGCGAAGTCGAAGGCCTTGTGCCGGCCCGTGACTTCCTTGACGACGTTGCAGAGCTCGGCGATCTGGCTGTCCGGGACCTCGCCGAGGAACTTGAGCGTGAGGTGGACGCCTTCCGGTTTGACCCACTTGACGTCGCCCTTGCGGATATCGACACGGCCGGCCAGATCCTTCTGCAACTCGGCCAGCTCGGCCCGAATGTCTTCCGTGATATCAATGGCTATGAAACAACGCATGTTTACCCCGTCTATCTCAATCAGAAGCACGTCAGCTTCCGCAGGATCTCCAGTCTACTGTCCATGTCTTCGCGCGTCGTCTTCGTCAGGCCGTGGAGGGAGAAATCCGCGATGGTGAACGACGCGACAACCGTGCCGTAGGCGATGGCGGTCTTGAGCGTTTCGAAGTCCGTCCGTCCGGCGCTTGCCAGATAGCCCATGAACCCGCCGGCGAAACTGTCGCCCGCGCCGGTCGGGTCGCGGACGTCGGTCGCCGGATAGGCGGGCAGGATGAATTGGCTCCCATCCTCCAGGCACATCAGCGAGCCGGATTCACCTTTCTTGATGATGACAATCTTCGGGCCCATCGCCAGGATGTGCTCGGCCGCTTTGACGAGATTGAACTGCCGTGCCAGCAGCTTGGCCTCGTCCTCGTTGATGATCAGGCAATGAACTCTCCTGAGCAGGTCGCTCAGGTCGACAAGATGGTCCGCAATCCAGCAGTCCATGGTATCGGCGGCCACGAACAGCGGCGCGTCGATCTGGCTGAGCAATTCGATCTGCAGTCGCGGGGCCGTGTTGGCGAGGAATACGAACTTGCTGTCGGCAAAAACCTTTGGCACGGCGGGCGGGTGCTCGGCCAGCACGTTCAACTCCATGGAATCAGTCACGCGATCGTCCATCGTCTCCATGTAGGTGCCGGCCCAGCGGAACGTCTTGCTGGTCTTGCGGATCTCCAGGCCCGCCAGGTCCACGTCTCGGCCGGCGAAGATCTCAGGGATGTCGAACGGGCAGTCAAAACCGACGACCCCAATCAGCCGCACGTGCGCAAAGAAGCTCGCCGCCATCGTAAAGTAGATCGCCGAGCCCCCGATGCAGTTCTCGCTGAGCCCGTGGGGCGTCTTGACCGTGTCTATTCCAATGGACCCCGTCACCAACAGCGGCATGGCTATTCCACCTTCCCTTGCGTTCCGGCCCGGAACTTCTCGAGCGTCAGGTCGATTCGCTTAAGGGTACGCTCTCTGCCCAGCAGGCTCACGGAGTCAAAAATCGGAAGGCTGATCGTCGTGCCGCACAGGGCCACGCGAAGGGGCTGCGCCACCTTGCCCAGGCCGACCTGCTTCGCCTCGGCCAGTCCGCGAAGCATCTCCTCGATGTTCTGCTCGGAAAACGCATCCATCCGAGCCAACTCCTCCCGCACCGTTTGGAGAACGTCCAGGGCATGCTCCTTCAGAAGCACTTTCCGAACGGCCTTTTCCTCGAATTTGACCCGATCGTCCTCGACGAATATGAATGCGCTCTTGCGCTCGATATCTTCGAAGGTCCGTGCCCCTTCGCACAGCTTGATAATCTTCGCGAGCAGGGCGTCATCGGCCCGCAGCAGAGGCGAGCCGGTCTGTTGCAGATACGCCTTGAAATGCACGAGGACCTTCTCCTGCGGTGTCATGCGCAGGTGCTCGGTGTTGAACGCAACGAGCTTTTTGCGGTCGAACAGACTGTTGCTCTTCGTGAGCCGCGCCGGATCGAACGACTGGATCAACTCGTCGACCGTCATGATCTCGCGCTGGTCGCCGGGGTTCCAGCCGAGCAGGGCGAGAAAGTTGACCATCGTCTCGGGCAGATACCCGCTGCGGAAGAAATCGACGATGTTGATCTCCGGAAGCGAGACCTCCAGGTATTCCGCCACCCTCTCAATGTCGGGCATATCGGGCACACTCTTGCCATCGACGAATTTCTGCAACTCCTCGACACTCAGACCACAATCGGCGGAAAGGGTGCTGAGGATGTCAGGCGTCGCCTTGGCTCTCTCCCGGATTGCCTTTCTGAGTTTCTCGGGCCGCTCGCGTTTGGAGAGCTTTCCGCCGGCATCGCTGACCGTGACGGACATGTGGGCGTACTGGGGCGGCGGGGTGTCCGGGAACAGGGCTTCCCACAAGGCCTGCTGGCCCGGCGTGTTCATCAGGTGCTCCTGGCCCCGGATCACGTGCGTGATCTTCATCAGGCAGTCATCGACGACCACGGCGAAGTTGTACGTGGGGAAGCCGTCGCTCTTTTGGATGATGAAGTCGCCGAGATCGGCCGTGTCGAACGTGATCCCGCCGCGGACGATGTCGTTCACGAGCAGCCGACCCTCTTGCGGCATGGCGAAGCGCACCGTCACCGGCCGGCCGTCGGCGCGGGCTTGCTCGGCGTCCTGTTCCGAAGGGAATCGTTGCGGTCGCGGATAGATGAAACCTCTCTTTTGGGCCTCGGCCTCCTTGCGCATCGCATCGAGCTCTTCGGTCGTTTCAAAGCAGTAGTACGCCTTGCCCTCGTCGAGCAGTTGCCTGAAGTACCGGTTATAGAGGTCCATACGTTCCGACTGGAAGTACGGCCCGTTCGGCCCGCCCACCTCGGGCCCCTCGTCCCACTCGATGCCAAGCCAGCGGAGGTCCTCCATGACCTGCCGGGCGGCCGTCGGCGTGTTGCGCTTCAGGTCCGTATCCTCGATCCGCAGGATGAAAATCCCGCCCATCCGGCGTGCCCAGAGCCAGTTGAACAGCGCGGTCCTCGCCCCCCCGACGTGCAGATACCCCGTCGGTGACGGCGCAAACCGCGTTACCACTTTCTCCGACACAGATTGGCACTCCTCATCTGTAAATCTATGGAAATCATGACATTAAGCCATATAATAGCCGTTGTCAAGTGCGATATATCCGGCCGTTGAACGGCAGGTGTTCCCCGGTGCGGATATTATCGGCCCGCCTCAGCAAGAAGGATGAAACCGCGATTGTGGCCGAAGGACAACGATGAAGGGAAAAGAGGAAATTGTCGGAATCCTGAAGGAGCATCTGGCGGAGATCCGCCACCGCTTCTCCATCCGCAGTATCTCGTTGTTTGGGTCGGTCGTTCGCGATGAGGTGGCGAGTGAAAGCGATATCGATGTGCTCGTGGTTTTTGAGGGTACGCCTACTTTCGACGCGTTCATGGATCTCAAGTTCTACCTTGAAGAGCTGCTGCAGGCCCGCGTGGATTTGGTGACCGACAAAGCCCTTCGCCCACGGGTCCGGCGGGCGATCGAAGGAGAACTCATCGATGTCGCGTGACGAGATCATGTACTTGCAGGATATTGCAGAGGGTTGCGGAAGAATTCTGCGGTATACGGAGGGCTTTGCGAGATCGGACTTGATAGACGACCAGAGGACCTATGATGCTGTCGTTCGCAACCTGGAGATCATTGGTGAGGCTGCCAAGCATGTTTCCGACGATCTGCGGAAACAACTGCCGGATATCGAGTGGCGGAAAATTGCGGGCATGCGCGACATGCTGGCTCATGTCTATTTTGGCATCGACAACGATATCCTCTGGGATGTTGTGCGGAACAAGATTCCGCCATTGGCAAGGATCATAGGCGAGTATCTGCGAAATGAGGTCGATTAGCAGACCGGTAGCAGAGCATGTCGTGCATTATGTGAATCTGTATGGCCCCCGCTTGTTGGAGATGTGATTCGTGCGTATCGCTTTGGGGCAGTTCAATGCGACGGTCGGCGACTTAACCGGCAACGTGGCGAAGATGAAGGAGTTCTATGCGAAGGCCGTTGAAGCCGGCGCGGATCTGGTGGTCTTTCCGGAGCTGGCGCTCTGCGGGTATCCGCCGGAAGACCTCGTGTATAAGAGGCAGTTCCGCCAGGACAATCGAACGGCCCTTGAAGAGCTGGCTTCCGCCTGCTGTCCAAAGACCATGGTGGTGGGATTTATCGACGTCAACGATGGAGATGCGTTTAACGCCGCCGCGGTGATTCGGGACGGTTGCATTGTGGACACCTACCACAAGTGCATCCTGCCGAACTATAGCGTGTTCGACGAGGAACGGTATTTCAAGCCGGGGACCCGCCCGTCGGTCATTGACATACAGGGGCTGCGCATCGCGGTGACTATCTGCGAGGACATCTGGAATGAGACATGGCTCACCGGCTCGCTAACCGGCGCCGGGCGAATCCACCTGATCCTGAACCTTTCCGCCTCGCCTTTTCACGTCGGCAAGATCCTCAAGAGGGGCGAGGTGATCGCCAGATGCAGCGGGCTTTTCGGCTGCGCCGTCGCGTACTGCAATCTGGTCGGCGGCCAGGATGAGCTGGTCTTCGACGGGCGAAGCATCCTGGCGGATTCGGCCGCCAGGATCGTAGTGAAGGCCAAAGCTTTCGAGGAGGATATGCTTATCGCCGACATCGAGGAAGGGTCGGACGGTGTCTGCGTGAGCCCCGCGCAGCCTGCGGCCCCGCAGCCGGAAGGCCCCATCGAGGAGGTCTACCAGGCTCTTGTGCTGGGTACCCGGGACTATGCGCTCAAGAATGGCTTTCGGCAGACACTGCTCGGCATGAGCGGTGGAATTGACTCGGCCGTCACCGCCGCCATTGCCGCAGCCGCTCTGGGGCCACAGAACGTCCAGTGCGTGACGATGCCTTCGCGGTTCAACAGCCCGGAGACCATCGCTGATGCAAAACGCGTGGCGGACAACCTGGGCTGCCCACTTCTGACGATCCCCATTGAGCCGATCCTCACGCCGTTCCGGGAATCGCTCAAGGCCGATCCGCGATGGAATGATCAGGGCATCGCCTACGAGAATCTGCAGGCCCGGATTCGCGGGATGATCCTGATGTCACTCAGCAATCAGGTCGGGGCGCTCGTCCTGACGACGGGCAACAAGAGCGAGGTTTCCGTCGGCTACAGCACGCTTTACGGCGATACCGCCGGCGGCTTCGGTGTGATCAAGGACGTGCCCAAGACGATGGTGTACGCGCTGGCGAAGCACATCAACGGGCTGGCCGGGCGCGAGGTCATCTGCGCCGATGTCATCACGAGGATTCCGAGTGCGGAGCTGCGCCCCAACCAGAAGGATACGGATTCGCTGCCCGACTATGACCTGCTCGACCGGATCGTCACGGGCTACGTCGAGCAGGACCAGTCGGCGCGTGAGCTCGTGGAATCCGGTCTGCCGGCCGACGTGGTCGAGCGCGTCATTCGGATGATCGATCGGAATGAGTACAAGAGGAGACAATCGCCCCCGGGTGTGCGGATCACGCCGAAGGCGTTCGGCAAAGACCGCCGCCTGCCCATCACCAACCACTATACGACGACGGTGACTCGACCAGGCAGGCCGTCGTAGGAAGGGAGTTCTATTTCCGGCATCGGTATGCGTGCACGGCCGGCATCCTGAACGAGGCAAAAGCTCCAGGGTCCCGGCGGGAGATCCATCCCACGTGCAGCCCGAATCCTTCGCGCTCCTTGGGCGCGCTCAGGGTTGTTGCAACTCGGTCAGCCCCTCGAGAATGGCCTGGGTGAACAAGCCTGCCGCGAGCGGGCCGGTTGCCGTGATGATGTGTCCGTCCTTCTCGACCGGGTTGCCCGTGTACAGGGCGCCGGCCAGAGCGAGCCGATTCTGCTCGGAGATGTATGCTGTGGTCCGGACGCCCCGCAGCACATCGGCGCCGGCGAGAATGCTCGGAGCCATGCCGATGGCGGCCGTCACCTTGTTTCGTCCGGCCGCCTCGCGCGCCAGCCTCAGGGCGGTGGGATCATTGAAGTAGTTCGCGGCCCCGATGCCGCCGATGAAGACCACGGCACTGTACTTGTCGAGGTTTACCTTATTCAGGGGCATGTCGGCCTGGGCGGTCCCGCCGACCATGCCCGTGATCGGCGTTACACGGCTGCTGGCCACGGTGACCCGCACGCCCGCCAATTCGAGGGCGCGCCGGGTCTGAGAGTATTCGTCTTCCTGGAAGCCCGTGGGAGGCAGGACGAGCAGCGCCGCCATGTTCAGATTCGTGTTCACGTTGGCCGGCGGTACCGTCACAGTGGTCTGCTGCGGGGCCTCGCCCGGGCGATAGCCGACAAAGATGGCGTAGATCGGATCGAGATTCCGGGCGATCCGTGCGACCCGCCGGACGTCGGTTCCCTGAACGTTGTCTATGCTGAGGAACGTCAGCCCGAGGGCCAGCGCCTGGAGCCGGATATTCTGCGACATCTGTCCGGCCTTCAGCAGCATGACCGTCCTTGCCCGCGTGCCGTACTGGGGGGTGAAATCACGGGACGAGCCCGCCAGAATAATCTGGCAGCCTCCGCTCGGAGCGCCGGGCCGCTTCAGGAGGGAGGTGGCCATCAGCTCTCGCACGTCGCCGTCGTTGATCTGCTGAAGGCTGTGCTCCACCGGATTGTAGAGAAACAATCCGTCGGGCACCACGAAGTAGACTTTTATCGCGGTTGCCTCGGGGGGTACCGGCGCCAGGCCGCGAGCACCGGTGGCGACCGGCGACGCGCCGGCGGTCGGGGAAGCGACCATGACCCCCTGTGCCGCCCAGGCAAGCTGGCCAATCTTTGCGTAGTCGAGCCGCTCGTTCCCGGGGAGCTGCATGTTGTGGTGCTGGAGCAGTGCTCGCTCGACACTGAGGCCGCCGTCCGTGGTGGCGGCCGGGAGTTGAATCGTTCTGAGGCGCTGCGCGGGCGGAACCCGTCGCGGGCGGGCAGGCCGACGTCCGGCCGGCTCCTGCCTCCGGGTCGGCTCCTGCCGTCCAGGTGGCTGCTGTGACGTCTGTTGCCCCAGGCACGCCGCGGCAATGAGCAGTACGCTGAGGATCGTCAAATATGTGTGGTGCGGGTATGACGCGTGACAATCACTGACGGATATCCGGGCTTTCATCGTCTTGTCCTCCCATCATGTTTACCGTGGTCGAAAACGCCATCATTTCCCATTTGGGCGAGGAGAAACCGTGAGCCGTGTCAACCTATACAGTAACGGATTTGCCGTTCCCTTGCCAGATTATTCTCTTCGCCGGCGATGGCGTGTGCGACTGCGTTTTGTGGCCCCTCGTAGGTCGTGCGTCCCCGCACGACCTCTTCAGGCGAGCGGGGACGCTCGCCCTACTACGCGCAATCCCGCACTGGCCCACCCGGGCCATAAAAGTTAGTCGCGCCGGCGACGGCCGCGGTGTTCAACCCTTGCCGGCCGGGGGCTGGCTCTTCTTGAACGGCCTGTAGAGCGGGTCCCCGATCAGGAGCATCTGCCAGGAGTTGAAGGGGTTCGTAAGATAGAACGCCTCCACGAGGCAGTGCCCGTCGAACAGGGCCTGGAAGAACGCCTTGGGCTCCGGAAAGGCATGGAGGTAGGGCTCGGCCACGGCGCCGAGCGTGGCGGTAATACCGTCCATCAGCATGGCGGGGCACCACTGGGTGCTGTTCGGGTCGCGCAGGCGGGCCGCCTCCAGGCTGGCGATGTGGAAGCCGACGGCGCCATCCACGAAATCAAAGGCATCGACGTACTTCTTGAGACTGTACCACCCGCAGTAGAGCGCCGTCTGCGGACAACTGCCCGGTGGAAACAACGCCTTCGTTCGCTCCTCCTCCACGGGCAACGGGGTCCGCAGCCGCGTCAGGATGGCCAAGTCGCGCAGCGACTGATCGAAGTAGCTGTACATGTCTTTCGCGAAAAGCCCTCGCGAGTCGATGTAGGCAGTACCGATCAGACCTTTCTCCTCCGTCGCCAGGGCCTTGTCGATCAGTCCTTTCGCGACGCCGTAGTTCGGTCCGTCGAGCCGGGAAACCATCAGGGTCTTGAACGGTTGCGGCGCCGCGCTTCGCAGCGCGTTCGGCTGCCAGCGGTAGAGTTCGTAGGTGTTGCACAGGACCAGGGACAGCTCGCTGTCAACGGATGCCTCCGTTTCCTTTCCGGCGATTCGGTCCATATCCATCTGGATTTGTGCAAGCCGTGCCCGCCGGTTCCTGTAGACGGCCGAATCGGTTTCGCCTTTCTGCTCCAGTTGTGCGACGGCATCCTTCTGCTCCTGCTGCAACTTCCGCAATTGTTTGAGCTGCGTGTCGAATCCGACGAGAGGCTCGCGCCGGCCCGCCTTGAACGGGACACCATACGTGGTCACCAGACATCGGATGTTTTCGAGGTCTTTCCGGGTCGCGAAGATCCGGCGAATGGGACCGGCGAGTCGTTTGTTGTAATCCTCCCGGCTGATGGAGTCGCGAAGCGACGTCCCGAGGGACACGGGAATGACGTTGCCTGGGGGGATGCTTCGCCGCTCGCAGTAGTATCGAGCGAGCTTCACGGAGGCCGCCTGATCCGTATTGGCGACCACAAGGATCTCATTTGGCTCCAGCGCCCATCCAAGTCGGCATGCCAACAGGGCAAGCAGGAGTGCTGTTTGGCTTTTGCACATCACGATCATTCCGCCAGGGTATGCGAAGGCGCTCGGCGCTGTGTGGTCCCGATGGCTGTCCTACTCAGAGTCGCTGAGGCGATAGGGTAGATGGGCCGGATAGGTGGACGTCGTCTCCTCGTAGTCATCCAGCCAGCAGGCATCGGGATTGCTCTCGAAGACGAGGAACCGGCCGTTGTCGCTGTCATCGGCCGCCCGGTGATACTTGAAGTAGACTCGCCCGTCGTATTTGCCCACGATCTCGATCTTGCCGCTGGCGTGGGACATCGCATAGCGCACCCGCTTGGCCAGTCCGGAAACACGAGCTTTCGCCTGCTCGACGATTTCGTAGCCCTCTTCGATGGGGACCGTGTACGCCCGGTTGCCCACGGCGGGACGACACTGAAAGATGTAATAGGGGGCGTTGCCGATGAAAGACAACTTCCTGAGGAGTTCAGCCAGGACCTCCGGGTCATCATTGACGCCGCGGATCAGCGGGGCCTGGTTGGCCGTGATGGCGCCCGCTCTCTGGAGCAGTGCAACCCCTTGCACGGCCGCGTCCGTCAACTCCCGCGGATGAACGAAATGGGTCATGACGTAGATTCTCTTCGGTGCGGTGCTGTACTGCTTGATCATCTGCAGCAGGTCCGGGTCGCCGATGATTCTGTACGGATTGAACGCGGGCATCCGCGAGCCGATTCGGACGATTTGCACGTGCTCGATCTCGCGCAGCCGGCGCACGATGTCGGCCAATTTCTCCGTAGCCAGCACTAGCGGATCTCCCCCCGTCAAAAGGACGTTCGTGACCTCGGGATGGCTGCGGATGTAGTCCATGGCCGCCGGGATATCGCGAAGGCATTCCGCCCCGGCCTTCATGAAGACCCGCTTGCGAAAGCAGTATCGACAGATCCCCTCGCACACGTTGCTGACCAGGAGTAGGACGGTGTAATTGTATTTGTGCTCGAGCCCGGGCATTACGGTGTACGTTTCCTCACTGGACGGATCGAGCCGACCCCATTCATCCAGCTCCTGCACGCTCGGCACGATGATCCGGCGAATCGGGTCGTCGGGGTCATCCCAGTCGATCAGGGACAGATAGTAGTCGTTGCTGCGGAACGCGAATCGCTCGGCCACGTCCTCCAGCGCGTGTTTCTCACGGTTGCTGAGGTGTTCGATCTGGTCTATTCGCGTCAGGTAGCTGGGTCGTCCTGAGCGTATCATAAGCATACTCCCTATTATTCTGCATCCCGATTCCGGCCGGCGCCTTCCCTCCCACGGGTGTGTTCCGTCTCGGAATACCGCTTTTCGTATATTCCTTGGCGCGCGAACACACGCTTGAGCGTAGCCAGTAAAATCCGGCAATCCAAGCCAAGACCGGCATGCTCGACATACTCTATGTCGAGTTCCAGTTTTTCCTCACGAGTCAACTCCCCCCTCCCGGAAACTTGTGCCAGGCCCGTTAAGCCCGGCTTGACGAGGAGCCGTTTTTTCTGCCGCTCATTCCATTCCGAAATCTGCGACACGTACAACGGCCTTGGACCAATGAGGGTCATGTCGCCTATTACTATATTAACAAGTTGCGGCAACTCGTCAAGGGAATATTCCCGGAGAAATCGTCCGAGCCCAGTCAGGCGTGGATCGTCGCCGGATTTCGGGCTCGGTCCGAACGGATCCACATCAAGCCGCATGGTCCTGAATTTGTAGAGCGCAAACGCTTTTCCGCCCCGGCCCGCCCTCTCCTGCCTGAAAACGGCGGGTCCGCGACTGGTCAATCGTAGACCGATAACAATCATCAATAGAAAGGGTGATAATATCGCCAGCAATAGACCGGCAGCCAGCAGGTCAAACAGTCTTCTGAGAAAGCAGTACATCGAAAAATCGATACCCCTGCGACACAGGACTTCAACGCGATCAGGCATCAAACAGACGCGCGTATCGTTGCGCGAGTACCTCGTACGTGTGTGCCTCTTGCACGTGGCGGCGCGCCCGGTCGCCCATTTCTCGCAACTTTTCTCGCGACAACCGGGTGAGCTCGCGAAGCGCGTTTGCCAGGGCCGGCGGATCTTCCGCCGCGATAGAGACGCCGCACTGCGCCTCGGCCACTTCATTGTAGATAGTGTCTATCGCGAAAAGGACCGGCAATCCAGCGGCCATATACTCGTAGAGCTTGTTCGGGCTGACCCCGTACCGAAAGAGGTCCTTCTTCTGCAGTCCGATGTAGCCGAGGTCCGCCGCTTGTGTCAGGGCAGGCATCTGCGACCGGCCAACCGGCGGCAGGAACGTGACGTTTGTGAGGCCCGCCTGCCGCGCGCGCTGCCGCAGCGATTCCTTTTCGGGTCCCTGGCCAACAAGCAGGAAATGCACTTGGGATACATCCCTCAACAGTCCGGCGGCGTCGATGACGTTCTCCAGCGCATTGGCCGCACCGTGACTGCCGCTGTAAAGGATGATGAGCCGGCCTCGCTCTTTCAGCTCGCGCACGACTCGCTCGTGCTCGTCGGGAAGCGGCTCGGCATTCTCGCGTGAGGCCTGTGGCTCGATGCCATTGGGGATGTGGACGAACTTGCCTTCGTCGAGCCCGTGCGCGACCATATAGTCCTTCGCGCCGCCGAGCAGCGAGATGGTGTGGTCGCATCGTTCGTAGCCGAGCCGCTCGGCCCAGGCCATCGCCCGCACGAACGGATGCTTTGGCGAGTGCCCCCCGACCTCCATAAGGGTCAGCGGCCAGAGGTCTCTTACCTCGAAGATGAACTTCGCTCCGTGCTTCTTCGCAAGCCGATAGCCGTTGAAGGCCACGAACGGGTGCGGCGAGGAGGCAATGACGACATCCGGGCGCGGCAGCTCTCGCAGAGGCCGCAGCGCCAGGCGCCAGGAGAACGCCAGCATATTCAGAACTCTCCGCGCATCGTTCTTCTCATAGCGGGGCGCCTTGATCCAGACGTAGGGAACGCCGTCCACGTCGGCACGTTTCGCTTCGGGCAGCTTCGTCAATAGGTGGTGAAACGACGCACAGATGATGACGGGCCTGAGCCCCATTCGCTGGAAATGCTGCCCGAGGTAGTAGTGCCGGTACTCCATGCC
>CBFDDG010000102.1:0-11814 GCA_965603505.1 uncultured Phycisphaerae bacterium
TACCTGAACTTCCCGGAGGAATGGACGCTCGGCCCCGACGGCGTCCTCCGCCCGGCCACCGTCGAGTAGAGCCGCTCCGGGGTGACGCCGAGCCAGCCGTCAACGACCCCGCGCATAGAACAAGGCCCCTGGAGGGCTGTAACCCCAGGGGCCTTGAAGATACGCCAAAATGTACAAAGGCTGACTACGGCCAGACGATGTCCCAGATGTCGGGGCTGGCGGGGTCATAGGTGTACCCCGATTTCTCGACATTGATGATGGTGAGGCGGAACATCAGACCGCCGCCGTTCCTCGGTGCTTTGCCTTCAGGCGATGTCAAGACAGTCTCTCCGGCGCCGTTCGTGACACCGGTGGTGATACCGCTGGAGGCAAGGCTCCATTCGCCCGTAACGGTGGCGTCCACAACATTGTCGTCTCCATCGAGCACTCTCAGCTCTGCAGAGGCCGTCACGAACGTGTTCCTGCCCGCGGTTCGAACTTCGGTCCAGTCATCTGTGAACTCTACCCGAAGACCTTCACCACCGGAGGACGAGGTCACGGTCAGCGAAGCCGCATCGCTCAAACCGTCGAGCGTAGCCGTGATGGAGGTGGTTCCCTCGCTTACACCCGTGGCGAGACCCGAACTGACGGTAGCGACGCCCGGATCGGAACTACTCCAGGTCGCACTGGACGTGATGTTCTCCGTGCTGCCATCGGAGTAGCTGCCGGTGGCCGTATACTGGCGGCTGCCGCCGACCGCTACTGTGGCGCTTGTCGGTGTCACCTCGATGGATTCCAGCGTCGTCGGCGGCGTCGGCGCGGTGCGACTCACCGTCAGCGTTGCCTGGTTGCTGGTGACGCCATCAAGCGCAGCCGTGATGTACGCGATTCCCTTACGTACGCCGGTGGCCAAGCCGGAAGAATCGATGGCGGCTATCCTCGTTTTGGAGCTCTTCCAGGTAACGCTTGAAGTGATATCGTCTGTCGTGTCGTCCGAGTACGTGCCCATGGCGACGTATTGTTGCGTTCCACCGATGGCCACCGTCGCACTGGCGGGTGTGACGTCAATGGACGACAGCGTCACGGGTGGCGGCGGTGGCGTGCCGCCACTCAGGGCGGCGGCGGCGTCCACGATGCCCCAGCCGTACCACATATCCCAGCCGGCGGTGCCTTTGTCTTTGGCGGTGGATTGCAGACGGCTCTTGACCTCTAACGGAGTCGTATACGTCCCCTGCGAGATCAGCAGGGCGGCCACGCCGGCGACGTGGGGAGAGGCCATCGATGTGCCCTGGTAAAACCAGTAGGCCCAGCCACTGCCGTCAAACGTTTCCTGGAGGACCCCGTCTCCATAGCCGTCGCCGTTCTGGTCTATTGTCACATCACCGCCGGGAGCGGTCAGGTCCAGAGCAGAACCGCCGTTCGAATAGTAGGCAACCGCTTCATCATATCGTGTGGCGCCAACGGCGATGCAATAGGCGTCATAGGCTGCCGGATAACCGACGGTGCTTGCACTGTCGTTACCCGAGGAGCAAACGATGGTCACGCCCAGATCATGGGCGTACTCGACAGCATTCTCGAGGGTGATCGAAGGAGACGGGCCGCCCAAGCTCATGTTGATAACTTTGGCGCCATTGTCGGCGGCATAGCGGATGCCGTCGGCGATCCAAGCATACCACCCGGAACCGCCGGCGTCGAGCACCTTCACGGCCATGATCGAGCAGTCGTAGGCCACCCCGGCGACGCCGACACTGTTTTTCGTGCTCTGGGCAATGGTGCCGGCGACATGTGTGCCATGGCCTTCATCATCCGTCGGATCGTTGTCGTTATTGACAAAATCCCATCCGGCGATGATCGTCCCTATGCCGTCCGGTCCTCCACTTCGAACACCGGTGTCCACGACGGCCACGGTGACGCCCGCACCGGTTGATATATCCCACGCTTGTTCCATCCCAATGCTTTTGAGATGCCACTGGTATGGACTATACAGTGGGTCGTTGGGGACCATAAAGGCGTGGGCCACGTAGTTCAACTCGGCGTACTCAACGTTCGGGTTCTTGGTGTAGATGTTGACCATGGCCTGGGGCGGGATGGCCTCCGGGAACGTGAGCACCTTGAAACGGGCGTGTCGGCTGGTGTGGGCGACCCTGGCCTTATTCTTTTCGTTGATCTCGGCGATCTTGCCTTTGCTGACGCCCGGCCGGAACTGCACGATGATCTGGCCCGGCACGAAATCCGGGCCTTCGTACGTGGCCGGCTGCCGGACATGGATGTTGTCCGCTCCGGACCCCATTTGAGGGGACCAGATTACTGCCAGCATGATGACGATCAGGGGGACGCGTGTGGTCTTCATGATATGATTCTCCACTGAGTTTCTCCGATACTCCTCTTCAGACCGAGGTCCATGGATTCTGCGTATAGCAACCCATCCTACCATATCGGCATGCTGCCTCGACCCATACCAGTTTTTGGCGACTTAGCTGGTGCTTTGCGGCACACGGCCTCCGTGACATGCTCCAGGAATACCCATTTTAACGGCTACGACAAGAATCCGCCAGATTTTTTTGGGTTATGGAGACCCTTTTCTTGTGGGAGGTGACATTGGGAAGGCAGGTGGAAAAAGGACGTCTATGCCCTTTCGGGTGCTGTCCGGGCCGGCAGGTGACGTCATAACGTCACCGTATCACGGGACTTACGGCCGATTGGGGTCCGCTCGGTCTGTGGCGGCGGCATCCAGGACGGCTCCTTCGCTCTGGCGCGGGGCGAGCGGTGCGTTCCAGAGGTAGATCATGTGCTTGCGGCGGTCGGTACGGGAGGTCATTTCCACGACCTTGTCCGGGGCCAGATCGCCGATCGGGAAGTCGTGGGCGACGATTCGGGAGCCGGCCTTGAGCTTCCGCAATTGGGGGATCAGCCGCACGTTCAGGTCCCTGCTTAGATACAGCGTGACCACGCTCGCTTCTTGGAGGTCGACCTTGAGGACATCCTTCTGCTCGATGGTGACCAAGTGGGCGACTCGGCTCCTGGCCGCGTTTTCGCGTGCCTCCCGCACGCGTAGGCGGTCGAGGTCGTAGCCCACGGCCCTACAGCCGTACCGCTTGGCGGCCGTGACGACGATCCGCCCGTCACCGCAACCCAGATCGCAGACCACGTCATCCTTTGTGACCTGCGCGAGTTTCAGCATCCTGTCGACGACATCCTGTGGGGTCACCACGTAGGCGACGAACAGCACTTCCGCCTCGCGGCCGTCGGGCGTGCGGTCTTCACCCCCCTCGGTCGGTGCGGCCGGCTGCGAAGCCGGCTGGGACACGATGCCGCCCAGACCCTCATGGCTGTACGCCGTGGATGCACGTGGGCCCCGGTCGGCACGATCGCCGCAGCCGGTCAGGAGGATCCCGACAGTTATGGAAAGGAGGGCCGCTACGGCTGTCGTCTTCATCATAGGAAAGCCTTAGGAATGCTTCATATATATACGGACAAAGCCCTGCGGTCAACCTTGATATCGCCAGGCTTTTTCGGCACGTGGGAGAATCTGCGTGCGGCCCCGCGTCTCGCAGGATGACGGTGTGCGACTACATCGTGTGGCTCCTCGTAGGTCGTGCGTCCCCGCACGACGTCTTCAGGCGAGCGGGGACGCTCGCCCTACCACGCGAAATCGCGCACTTGCCCACCCGGGCCACAAGAGCTGGTCGCACACGGCTGACGGGGTGCACGACAAGAAAGTGGCGGGTGAGGATAAGAAGAATGTCATTGCGAGGAGGCGTACGCCGACGAAGCAATCTCGGAGAAGGCCAGCGGTTGAGAGGGTTCCCAAACGCGAAAGGATGCGTTTGGGGTCCCAGATTGCCGCGCCAGCCTTCGGCCGGCTCGCAATGACATCCGGGGCGTTTGCCACGATCTTGTCGTGCACCCGATTGCCGCCGTCGGACGGGTCTTTGTTGACGCTCCTGCGAGGGGGCAATAGAATACCGGCTTGTCTTTCAGGTCTGTGAATGCAGAGCGATTTGGCGAAAGGACCTCGCGATGGCCATGAACCGCGATCAGGTAGCTGCATGTCTTGAGGAGTGTAAGACGCATCTGAACACCGAGCTGCTGCCGTTCTGGCTGGACCGGTGCAAGGAAGACGCCAACGGCGGGTTCAACACGCAGTTCGACAAGGACGGCAACGACAGCGGGCTCGATGAGAAATCCATGCTGGCGCAGATGCGGACGATCTACTCGATGTCGGCGGCCCACCGGGCGGGTCATGGCGGGGGCAAGTGCGCCGAGTGCGCCAAGCACGGCGTGGATTTCGTCCTCAACAAGGTCTGGGACGAAGAGCACGGCGGGTTCTTCTGGACGACGAACCGCAAGGGTGAAGTCGCCATCGACAAGAAGATCATGTACGGGCTGAGCTTCGCCATGTATTCGCTGACGGAGTACACGATGGCTACCGGCGATCCGCGCGGACGGGAGTACGCCGAGAAGACGTTCGATTTGGTTAAGAAGTACGCGGCGGACACGATGTACGGCGGCTACTTCGAGATGTTCGAGCGGAACTGGGACCTGTGCGGGCCGGGACCGAAAGGCGGCGACCGCAAGACGCTCGACGTCCACATGCACCTGATGGAAGCCTTCACGAACATGGTCGAGTGCACCGGTCGGAGCATCCACCGCCGGACGTTGCTCGAAGATGTCGACCTGCTCCTCAAGAGGATTCTGCACCCGCAATATGCGACGGGGATTCCGCAATTCACCGTGGACTGGAAGGTCGCGCCGCAGATCAAGTTCGATATCGTCTGGGGCTGGGATCGGTTCGCCGAGGGCGGGCAGAAGCCGAACGCCCAGGACAACACGTCCGCCGGGCACAACGTCGAGTTCGCCTGGCTGCTGGCCCATGCCACCGACGTGCTCGGCTCGCACTGGGACGAGTACAAGGGAGTCATCAAGAAGGCGATGGACCACGGCATGAAGAACGGCATCGATCCCGAGTATGGCGGGGTCTACGTCGAGGGCCCACACAGCGGTGGTGTGTATGACATGGAGAAGGAGTTCTGGCAGCAGGCGGAGGTGATGATCGGTATGCTCGAAGGCTGCCTGCGGTTCGGGCCGGAGCAATACTGGCCGGCCTATCTGAACGTGCATCGGTTCGTCTTCGACAAAATGATTCACCACGAGGTCGGCGAATGGTGGCCGCTGACGACCCGCGAGGGCAAGCCTATCTGGACGCACATGAGCCACTCCTGGAAAGTGAACTATCACACGATTCGCTGCATGGTCGAGTGTATCCGGCGGCTCGAGAAGCTGCTCGGTTAATCCGTGCCATGTCACACGCCGGACGCAATGACGGGCGGCCGGCTGCGTATGAGAGAATATCGGAGAAGCTGGTCGCAACGATGGAATACGAAGGCAAATATACGGCATTTGATCCGGCCCGGATCGAGACGTATCCACTGAGCACGCGGAGCAACAAAGTCAGGCTGGGCGACCTGGTCTATCCAAAAGATCTGGATGCACTGCCCCTTGATTTGTCCCGAGAGGTGCAGAAGGATATCCAAGGCGTTGCGGAGGCGATTGCAGCCGCACGACAGGCGCCCAAACCGGTCATCCTGTTCACCGGCGCCCATCTGATCAAGAACGGCCTCGGGCCGCTGCTGATCGATCTCGTGGAGCGCGGCTGCGTGACGCTCGTGGCGGGCAACGCCGCGACCAGTATCCATGATTTCGAGCTGGCTCTCATCGGCGAGACGAGCGAGGACGTCCCCGCGGCCCTTGACCAGGGCCGGTTCGGCATGGCGTACGAGTTTGCGTACATCAACATGGCCTTGTCCGTCGGCAATCAGCAGAAACTTGGGTTCGGCGAGGTGCTTGGGCGATTGATCTGTGACGAGGTCTTCCGTCGCTTGGTTCTCGCACTCGTGGCCAAGGAGGACTCGGCTTCGGAGTTTCAGCATCCCGAGGTGAGTGTGCTGGCCGCTTGCCACCGGCGCAGGATTCCCTTCACGGTTCACGCGGGCATCGGGACGGACGTCATCGACCAGCATCCGAGCTTCGACGGGCAGGCGAAAGGCGGCTGTTCCGGCCGCGACTTCCTGGTCTATACGAGTGAGGTGACGAAGCTCACGGCGGGCGGCGTCGTCCTGAACATCGGCAGCGCCGTCACCGGTCCGGAAGTGCTGCTCAAAGCGGTTTCCATGGCCGCCAACGTCGGCTGCGTGCCGCGCGAGATCCTCACGGCCGACTTCGATCTGCGCGAGCGCACGCCGCACGAGGCGACCGACGGATTGGCTGCCGGTTACTACTTCCGAGACCAGAAGAGCGTCGTGACGCGCATTCCGCAGGCCTTCGGCGGCAGGGGATTCTATATCCGCGGCGATCAAAGGCAGACGTTCCCATTGCTCTACAAGCGAATCATCGAGGCACTGTGAACCACGGGACCCAGCATGAACCAGCAGCGCATCAAAGAGATTCTGGCACGGATTGAGAATGTGACGGTCGCCGTTTATGGGGATTTCTGCCTGGATGCGTACTGGCTGCTGGACCCGAAGGGGTCGGAGGTGTCTGAGGAGACCGGTCTGCAGGCGCGAGCGGTCCGAAGGCATTACTATTCGCTCGGGGGCGCCTCCAACGTGGTTGCCAATTTGGCGGCCCTGAAGCCGAAAGCGATCCGGGTGATCGGCGTCGTCGGCGACGATATCTTCGGGCGTGAGCTGCGACGTCAGTTCGACGGGCTCGGCGTCAATACGATGCACTTGGTGATTCAGGATGAGCATTTCGACACGGTGACGTTCGGCAAGCCGTACCTGGACGACAGCGAAGAGCCTCGCATCGACTTCGGGTTCTTCAACCAGCGCGACGCGGCCACGGATCGAGCTCTGCTGGACGGCATCCGACACGCGCTGCAGACCGCCGACGCGATCATCGTCAATCAGCAGGTGCCCGGCAGCATTACGAACGAGGACTTCATCGACCGGGCCAACGAGCTTTTCAGCGAGCATCCCGAGAAGGTCGTTCTGCTCGATTCGCGCCATTACGGCGACAAGTTCGAGCACGTGTACCGCAAGACGAACGAGCGCGAGGTGGCCCGGCTCAACGGCGTGCAGGTTGCTCGTGAGGAGGTCCTGCCGCTCGCGGACGTGCGCCGCTACGCGCAGAACCTTTATCAGCAGTTTCACAAGCCGGTCTTCCTGACGCGCGGTCCGCGCGGCCTTCTCGTCGTTGACGGCGACGGCATCCACGAAATACCGGGTATCCAACTGCTCAAGAAGCTCGATCCGGTCGGAGCCGGTGATACGGTGACCAGTGCGCTGACGCTGTGTCTGGGGGCGGGCGTATCGCCGGCCGAGGCGGCCGAGTTCGCCAACTTCGCCGCCGCAGTGACCGTGCAGAAGCTCTTCCAGACCGGCACCGCCAACGGGGAAGAGATCCTGATTGTCGCCGGCGATCCGGACTACATCTATCAGCCGGAGCTTGCCGAGGGCCAGCGCAAGGCCCGCTATCATCCAAAGACCGAGATTGAGCTGTGCGCCGAATCCATCCCATTCGGCCAGATCAGGCACGCCGTCTTCGACAACGACGGGACGATCAGCACGCTGCGCCAGGGCTGGGAGCAGACCATGGCCCCGGTCATGATCCGAGCGATTCTCGGCGACCGCTACGAGAGCGCCGATGAGGGCCTTTGCCAGAAGGTGCGCCGGCGCGTCCTCGAATACATCGACCAATCCACCGGCGTGCAGACCCTTGTGCAGATGGAGGCCCTCGTGGAGATGGTCCGCGAGTTCGGCATCGTCCCGCCGGGGAAAGTGCGCGACCGCTTCGGCTACAAGCGCATCTACAACGAAGCCCTGATGCAAATGGTTGGCGAGCGGACCGCGAAGCTCAAGAGCGGCCGGCTCGACGTCACTGATTTCACCATCGAGGGCGCCGTGGACTTTGCGCGGGCGCTGCGCGAGCGAGGTGTCACACTGTACCTGGCCAGCGGTACCGACCACGCGGACGTCGTCGCCGAATCCAACGCGCTCGGTTATGCGAGCCTGTTCAACGGCGGCACCTATGGCGCCGAGGGCGACATCACAGACTGCTCGAAGAAGAGGGTCATCGACCGGATCATGAGCGAGCACAATCTGCGTGGCCCGGAGCTTGCCGTCTTCGGTGATGGCCCGGTCGAGTTGCGCGAATCCCGCAAGCGCGACGGGCTGGCGATCGGCGTCGCCTCCGACGAAGTCCGCCGCCACGGCCTGAACCTGCACAAGCGCAGTCGCCTGGTCAAGGCCGGCGCGCATCTGATCATCCCCGACTTCTCACAACAGAACCACCTGATCGACCTGCTTTTCGGCGGGTGAGGGCGAATCATCGTTCACAAGCCTCTGTTGGGCCGAGAATGCCGTTATTCGGCGCAAAAATACGTACTTTCCACAATTGTGACGTCCGAGCCGTTTGACGTATAATCGTGAGTGAATTGGTGCTTGTGTGGAGCAGGTTTTGTCAAGCCGGTTGGCGGGCTCGTTCTACCTATGCCTCGTGTGGGCGGGGCGAGACAAGCCTGTCGGCCGGGAGGCAGTGTGATGGTGGGGAAGCCGGCAGGGAATGCCTCGTTCACGGGGGGGGGGCAAATGCGGCTGGTGACCTCGGACCTCAGGGGAGCAACAGATGGCAGCAGCCGTGTTGGGCGATCTTGTGTCGAAAGCGGAATGGATCTTCGTGCAGGAAGAGCTTAGCTTATCCCCGCAACAGGCGGAGATTGTGAGATGTCTTCTGCAAGCAAAGGCTGACAAGCAAATTGCCAGAGACATGGGAATATCCACGGCGACCGTACGTACGCACATGAGCCGTCTGTTCCAGAAACTCGGCGCGAATGACCGCGTGGAGTTGGTTCTCCAGGTGCTTGCGTGTCTCCGGACGGCCGGTCGAGACAATGGCTTGCAAGTGCGTCTTGCGTGACAACAGATTCGTGTTGGAAGACATCAGAGCGGTCAACAAGGTCGGCCCACGAGGGCGGCAGTGACACCATACAACACAGTCCACGGATGGTTGGGGCACTACACCTGGCCTGTCCCGAGGGGGAAAATGGGAATCCACATTCAGGGTAGTGCCCCACTTCTTGCGTAGATCGAAGCCTGCCCGGGCGCACACAGTTCTTCATCAGACGGCCGCATGTACCGCGGCGCGGCGAATCGCTCACTAGTACCGCATTTCGCAAGTTCCGCGACTGTCCGGGGCGGAGATTGCCTCGTCGCTGCGCTCCTCGCGATGACATAGACAGGCCATTGCATGTCATTGCGAGCGAAGCGAAGCAATCTACAGTCGCGCGATTTCTGAATTGCCGTACCAGGTCCTTCAATGGCAGATTTGGAGGTCTTTTTTTCTCTGTACGGCTGTGGATTAAGAATTGCCGCACAGCTCTTTCGGAAACTATCGCTGTTTTTTTTCTTGTTTGAAGTGGGATGACGTAGCTATAATCAGGGCAGCGATATCGAGATGCAATGTGCTTTGTGAGGCCCGAAGCCGAAGCATCGTGCGTTGGGCCGGTCATAGCGAATGAGTACTGGGAGAGACCACGATGAACAGGTTGTTGTTGATTGCGGCGGGATTGGTCTTGCTATCCACATCCGGGGTCCGGGCGGGGGCTATCCGATTTCATTACCGACCTTCGGAGAATGTCGATCCTAACGTGCTGGCCGCGTTGGTCCGGCGGGCGGCCGATCCCAATGCTGAGGTCCGCGTGGAGTCGATTGAGGAGCTTGGCCGTCTGTGGGCTTCGGAAGCCTGGGGTGTGATTGCAGGGCATCTGACCGACCGGGCCGTCGTCCAGACGAAGGCCGGCCCGAGGACCGTGGCGGCAGTCGCGTGTGACACATTGGGGCAGTTGGGCGAGCGTCGGGCGGTCCCCCACCTGATCCCACTATTGGAGGACCCGGACCTGAAAGATGCGGCCTCTCGGGCACTGGCTCTTTTGAAGAATGTCAGGGTCGTCCGCGCCCCATGGCCCGTAAGAGGGCCGCTGGTGGGGCGCTACGAAGCCCTGGATGCAGTGGATCCGTTGTGTGGCTCCGATCCGGTCAAGTGGAGGGCTTGGTGGACCCAACAGCAGCTATCGGGGCGGGAAGTCTTCGTACGCGTGTACAAAGACCCGCGGAAGGAGCCGGCGAGGTTCGAGCTGGTTGCGGCCAAGGTGACCGGCGAGAGTGTCGCCCTCGCGGCGATCCCGGGGGCTGATCCTTGCAGCGTCGTCCTGATCTGTCCGCAGGATCAGCAAAACGAGGACCTGCGCGTCATGATGGGCCGGTGGCTCGTGGCCCGCTGCGTCGCCGACGGCAAGAGTCTGTCGGTGCCAAACTTGTGGTGGCCGACCCTGTCCGACCGGCCGGCTTGCGACCGATGGATGATTGAAGATGCCCTGGGTGATCCCATTCGCGGGGCCCAGGTGGAGGTGTTCCTCGTCAAGAGGGGGCGAGCCGGCCGGTGCACGGTCTGTCTGGGCAAGTGGGTGGTGCCCGAAGGCGGCATGGAGGCGATCCAGGCGGGCGGGGGATTCTCCATGTGGGTGGAGGTGTCCCACCCGGACTATGGCAAGGCGAGCAGTGGCTCGGTCATGCCGGGTTATCCGGAGATTCGCGTGCCGCTGGTTCATCGGGGCTCGGAGACAAGCAAGCGCGCCATTTGGGGAACGGTCGCGGATGAGTCGGGCCGGGCTGTCTCGGGGGCCGAGATCCTGTGTGATTCTGTGCGGACGCTCGGTGAAGGGCTGATCCGGCCGAGCCGGTGGGGCGGCTCCGGCAAGGCGATTACCGATGCCAATGGATTCTTCGCCCTGTACACGCCGCCGGATAGCATGTTTGCCGAACTACAGGGAAGCCTCGTCCCTCCCGGATCACAGTATCACGTTACGGTGACGCCTTCGGCAGACAGCGACCTGGCGCCCTTCGAGGGGGCGGTCCCAAATGGGACCGCAACGCGGATCACCCTGCGCCACATCGATCGAAGGACGCGCACGTTCGTGTTCCAGACGCAGGACGGAGTCCTGCGGAACGAGGAATTGCTGAAGCGAATCTCGATTGAGGTTCAGCCGCCGGGCAGGCCGGCACAGAAGTACGACCATGCCCAGTGGAGCGCCGGCGACGCAATGCCTGAGGGGACATACGTAGCCACGCTGCAGATGGATACCTCTGCGCTGCGGTTTGAGCCGGTGCTGGTCACGCAGGATTCGCCGGGGGTTCTTGTCTTTCGCGATCGAGCCACCGTGACCTACTCAGGCCAGGTGCTCCATGCGAAGACCGGACTGCCTTTGGCCGGCGCGTTCGTCTTGGTCGAGACACGCGGCGGTCCGAAGCGATTTTCCGACCTTACCGATGCGGAGTGGACGCCCCTGGAGCAGTTGAATTTGCATCCGGATGCCGACGATGAAGCCTTGAAGGCCGTTGGGAAGGTCTATCCATTTCTCGACGTGGTGCGCACGGATGCCGCCGGATGCTATGAGATTCGTCTGGAAGGCGGGACTGACTTCTATGCGCTCGTCTATTTCGCCAGAGACTATGTCCCGGCGCAGTATCGCGTGGCGCGTCTGGAGCCTGATGCGACGGGCCGCGTAGAGATCCCTCCGATTCACCTGTATCCGGCCGCGAAGGTCAAAATGTACGTCCAGACGGGCCTGGAGCAGGTCAGGATAGCTGTGTACTGGCGTTTGAAGGAGGACCAGACGCCATCGTGGGCGCGCGAGCTCGGTTCGAGACCCATGGCTTCGAGCCCGCGTCCGTTATATAGCCACTCATATGCGCCGAATGTCGAGCAGGTTGTCTTCGTGCCGGCTGAGGTTCCGCTCCAGCTTACGGTCACCACCGGGCCGGACGATCGGCTGTGCCC
>CBFDDG010000103.1:0-11811 GCA_965603505.1 uncultured Phycisphaerae bacterium
GGCGGTTCCGCCGCGGGATTCGGTTGCCCCAGGTGGACTCCGAACCCATGGTGATGTGCAGAGCGGCATCGTCCTCGACGATCATCTCTGCGGCCGTGGCGCCGAACGGCTTGATGGCCACACCCACGCCGGCAATGAGATTGCTGCCGCCGGGCGGAACGTACGCCGTCGTCACCCCCGCCTGCAAGGCGCGCTTGAGGTATCGGCTCTTCGGATCGATAGCCTGCGAGATGTGGAACGTGGGGGTGATCTCATTCGATTGCTCGTTGCGATCTCCGCGAACCGGCTGGATGGCCCTGGCGTCCACAAGGCCGGGCATGGCGACGCCGTTGGATACATCGACGATCTCGGCATCGGCCGGAATCGCAACCTCCGAACCGACCGCAGCGATCTTGCCGTCCTGGATCACGATGACTCCGTTGCGGATCGGCTCGCCGGAGATCGGGAGGATTCTGCCGGCCTTGACAACGATGACCTGCTCGGCGGCCATAAGTGGCGCGGCCGCGGCCGACACGAGCAAGAGAATCAGCAATCGCAGGTGGATTCTCACTTCGGTCCCCTTCGATAGACGACGTTGCCATCAATGATCACCGTTTCGACTCGCGAGGCCGGTTCGAGCGGATCGCCGTCGAGGATGACCAGGTCGGCGTCCCGCCCTTCCTGAATGCTGCCGAGCCGCCCGTCCAGGCCGAGAAGCTCGGCGGCATTGATGGTCAGAGCTCTGAGGGCCTCGTCCCGATTGAGGCCGTAACGCACGGCGAGAATCGCCGAGGTTCGGATGTCACCCGCCGACGTCCTGGGTGCGAAGGAGGCAAAGGCAATCTTCACGTCCGCCCCCGCCAGCTTGCCGACCCGCTTCAAATCGTGGTCCTTGCTGTACAGAAGCAAAGGCCCGCAGATCACGGGGACCTTGCGCTCGACAAGCACTCCCGCGATTTCATCGGCCTGCCGCGCGTCGACGAGAACCGCCATCAGTTTGTACTGGTCGATGACGGTCAGAGCCGCACTAATCTCATCCACTGTCCGCGCACGAACGTACGCAGGCAGCTCTCGTCGCGTGAGACGACTCAGGACTTCGGCGGCAGGATCGAACGTATCGGGCTTGTGACTTGCGGTCCTGTCCAGATTCTCCTGAACCAATGTGATTAGTCCCGGGCGGGAGGTGGGCCGGCGGTCCGACATCAGGGCGTCGTTCGTGAACGACATCTCCACCCCGGCCGACGGCTGGACGAGCCACCGCTCCTGACGGTCGCCCGCCAGTTTCACCACCGCCGTCTGCCCTCCGATTGGATTGCGGCTGCCCGGGGCCAGCATGGCGGCCGTCACGCCGGCACGAACCGCCTCGGCCAGCTCGTCGGCCGTGGGGTCGAAGGCATCGATGATCCGCATCTGAGCCGTGACCGGTTGCACCGTCTCATCGATTTCAGCGAGAGCGTGCAACGACAATCCAAGGTGACAGTGCGCATCGATGAACCCGGGAACGACAACTTTGTCGCTCGCATCGACCGTCTGCACGCCCTCGGGCACATCAAGACCGACGCCGACACCCTCGATCTTGCCGTCCCGTATGATAATGACGCCGTTCTCGACCACCCCGTTGGCAACGGTCAGGATTCTGCCCGCGTGAATCGCAAGGGTCTGACTGGTATCGGCGGCATGAGCGGGCGCCTGCACCAGCACGAGTGCAATCGCAACGATCGGAAATACTGCCCTATTCACGGTGTAGTCTTCCTTTCATAAACAACCTTCCCGCCAACCAGGACCATCTCGACCTGGCTGCCCGCGTCGAACGGATGACCGGTCATGATGACGAGATCGGCCCGTTTGCCCACGTCCAGGCTGCCGACCCGGTCGGCCACGCCGTAGATTTCCGCCGGTGTCAGTGTGATGGCCCGCAGAGCGGAATCCCTGTCCATCCCGTTGGCTGCCGCCAGCGCCGC
The DNA here is from genome assembly GCA_965603505.1 of uncultured Phycisphaerae bacterium. Lineage (GTDB taxonomy): Bacteria > Planctomycetota > Phycisphaerae > Sedimentisphaerales > Anaerobacaceae > PLanc-01. The sequence continues at coordinate 1,941 of CBFDDG010000103.1, forward strand.
CGCTAACGTGATGAACTTCGAGCTGAGGCCGTCCCGGCCGGAGACGCCGACGGCCGTCTGGATTCCTTTCGCCGCTAAGATCGCCGCATTTTCCGGACTGTGGTTGCGATACTCGAGTCGCGGCATCGCCGCAAACGAGGTGGACACCGGCCCCACCACCACGGGGACCTTGCACCGAGCGATCTCGCCAGCAATCAGATAGCCTTCGGTGCATCTGTCCAGAACCAGAGAGAACGTGAACTCCTCCGCAAGGCGCAGCGCGTTGAGGATGTCACCGACCCGATGGACCTCAATCTGCAGAGGAATCTCCTTCTCCAACACTCTCGTAAGGACCTCATGCGTGGGATTCGGCCGCGGCTTATCGGGTCGTTTCAATTCCTGCGAATTCTTCGGCTTCGATCCCGCGTCGTCCTTCTTTTCCTTCTCCTGCTCGGCCTTCTTCTTCTCGTACTCGGCGAGGGCCTGCCGATACCGCCTCTGTCGCTGCGCGTAGGCCTGGGTCTCGATCAGGGTCTCCCGGAGATTCGCGTAGTCGTCCAGTCTCGCCAGAGACGAAGACTGGTTGTTTGCGGACACGCCGATACTCGCCCGGACGGCGGCGTCGGCCTTGAGCACGAGCTTCTCCGGCGTTCTCGCCCCGTTGAGACTCAGGACAGCCCCCCTGCCCGCGAAGCCGCCTCGCCCGGGCGGCGCGACATAGACCGCCGTCACACCCTGGCGAAGCACCTCCTCGTGCCGCTCGATGAATGGATCCAACGCATCGGCAACGCTCCATTCCGCGGAACCCCCGCCGGGACCCGATGCCTCCCCGGCCATCACGTACAGGCTGGACTGCGCGTCCATAAAACCCGGCAGGACGAACTTGCCCTTCGCATGGATCACGCGGGCGCCATCGGGCACAACCACGTCACGGCCCACCGCCCGGATCGCTCCGTTTTCGATCAGAACCGTCCCGTCCTGGATCGGATTCGTGCTGATCGTGAGGACCGTCCCGGCGCGAATGGCAATCCTGTCGGGCTTATCTTCGACCGCGGGCCGCTCTGCGCGTGCGCTCGCTGTGAGCAGCGAAAGAAGGAGGATCATTCGAATCAGATGTGCGTTCTTCGCATCAATCATTTTCCGCTCTCCGTGAACGAGATTGCGAAGTTTCTCTAACATGGCCGGCCTTTGCTGTCAAGCGTCAAGCAAGCCAAACCATGCCCCGGCCGGCAAAAACCCTTATCGGACCGGCCGGCCAGCAGTGACAGGGGCAAACCTATATCACTGTGTCCAACGGGAAATGTGGAGCCTCGCGGCTCCATGCATGTCGATGATCAGCAGTCTCGGGCGAGGGAGGAATGTCGCGGGGGCCGGTTCGCAACCCGGGGCCAGATCCGAGCCTTCTTCGGCTTCGCAAGCCGTCACATCGGGTTTGGGCCCTGTCCACCCGGACACGAGCACGCAGTACGATTGTGAGTTTGGGTTCGCGCCCCAGCCGTCCAGGGTGAAGGAGATGAGGTCGTCCGTCTCGACAATATCGCGGATCTCGCAGGGCGCGTGGACGAAGCAGCCGTGGCCCGGCAAACGCTCGACATCATAGATCTTCCCTGCATCGAAAAGCTCGGGCACATGCGCCTGGGTCGTTCCGGGATTGATTGCGGGCCCGTCCCGGAGTTGCGACTCCAACAGAAAGAAATCCGGCAGCAGACCCTGTCTGTCGGCGTCCTCCATAGGCCAGGCCATCTCCAATCCGGCCGCCGTGATGCCTCTGGCGATCCGGCGCCACGGGCCTTGCGGATCGTACTCGCTGAGCAAATGCAGGGCGGACGCATAGGCCAAGCCGCACCATTGGACGGGCCGGCCGAACCACGAGCCTACCCAGTTCGTCGCGCCGAAGACGGGGATCGTCGCATAGGGACCGATTCGGCCTTCCGTGGGATTGACCAGATACGCGAAGGGTACGCCCGTCCACGCCCAGTAACGGGCCTGCTCCAGGTAGTCCTCTCGCCCCGAAACGATGTAGCCCAGCGTGTACGCCTTGACGAGAAGGCCCGACGCGAGGATGTCCGGCGTGTGCAGGGGGACTTCCCATGTTTGAGCGCCCCGGGGAACCGTGTCCGCGTACCGCAGGGTCTGCTTGTCCAGCAGCTCGATCGCGGCTCCGATCAATTCCGCATCGGCCGAGAGGGTCGCGCCCTCGAGGATGGTGATAAGGTCCTGGGCACTGTATCCATTGGCGTGGTCGGCGAAGTGGGTGCGGCCATAGTCGATATCGCCGGGCGTGTAGGTCTTGACGCCGCGCGCATCGAAATTGGCCAGCGCGCTGCGTGCCGCGTTGTGTCGACGCTCGACGTAGGCCGCCAGATCGCCGAACACCAGCGGGGCCGCGGGCGGCCGGACGTGGGAGACCCCGCCGTCCAGGTGCCGGCTGTCCGGGACGGCCTCCAAGGCCAGGTCGCGAGTCGCGGACAAAGCGTCGATCAGCTCGGTGTCGGCGTCATCAAGACTCGCGGACAACCAATCCATGAACATGGCCGCGTCGGGGGCGGGCCCGGGGCCGAAGTGATCGCCCCAGACGGCGTGACGAAACAGGGCGCCTTCGCGAATTCCGGAATATAGCCAGCCCTGTGCCAGCAGCCGAGCCGCGGCCTGGAACCCTCCTTCGAACTGGGGCACAGCCGGCAGGCCCCGCAGATTCACATAGTGCTGCACGGCGGGCACGACCGTCGCGCCTTCGCCGCCGATGATCCAGATCCGTGCCGTGACGGGCACGTTCGCCGTCAGGCGGACCGGCGTGTGCGCGACGAGGTAATTCTCGAAGCGGCACTTGCCTACCGCGGGACCTGTAAGCCCCATCACATGGGCCCCCGAGTTGAAGATCGTGTCCGGCGAATCAAACATCGGGCCGATCCATTCGGACCGCTCCCAGACCAGACCCACATAGCGCCCATCTGCCGCGATCCCCATCAGTGGGAAAGTCACCTTCACCGGGTCCGCCACGCGTCGGATATGCTCCGGCGTCGTGATATCCGCTTCGCTGCTGCTCGGCTCATCGCCGAGATACTCCAGGCCGGCCAAAAGGCCCTGGTCCTTGTGCGGTCCGAATGTCCCCAGGCCGGGGAAGATCGTCAGCCAGGGCAGGCACACAACATCGCGATCCGCATCCACCTGGATTCGCACGTCCACGACGAGCGCGTCGCCGGCGACCTCGGGATAGATCTTTCTGCCCACCTGCCAGGCGGCGCCGGCCTGGTCCGTGATGCGAGCCAGCAGATCGAGCCCGTCCTCCGTGCGTGTCGCAGTGACGTAGGCATTCTTGAGGTCCAGCCATTCGAAGGCGTCCTCGAATAGAACGCCGATCAGCTCCCTGTCATACGCGGCGGCCATCTCCTGCCCGGCGACCTCAACGACGAAATCCCCGATCCCATTCCCGAAGTACTTCAGCTTGAGCAATCCGGCTTCCACATCGGCTGCTCTGCCCCTGCCAACGGTCGGACGAGAGGGCGCTCGGTACGGAGGGGCTTCGTGGACCGACAGTGTCTCCACTTTGATGAAAGCGACACCGACGTTGCCGGCCGTCGTGGCGGGGTCCAAGCGAAACCGCGTGCCGGGGCCCAAGAACTCCATAATCATAAGCTCGTAGTCATGCCAGTCATTGTCGCTTTGCACCGCGAACGGTACGGAGTGGCCCGCCTGGAAATAGGGACCGTAGAACAGCTCGCCGCTGCTATTGGCGTCCGACTTCATACGCACGGTGACCTTGGTGAGGCGGTCGCCGGGCAGATCAATCCGCGGCCCTTCGATCCACGGGTCGATCCCGGTGGATCGGAACGACAGGCCGTCGCGAGACCACGCCAGGTCCTCGACGTGGTGATTGCCCTTCCAGCCCTGCAGTCCCCTGGAAAAACTCCAATGAACGACCGTATCGGCAGAGATTTCACCGCCGGACAGATGAACCGCCAGGCTGCTCATTATGATGATGACGGTACTCGTTCTCCTCATGGCTCACTCTCACGGCCAGGATTATGCAGACATTCCATGCGGGGCGATGACATGCGCCCATCCTCCAATCAAGGCCTTCTCGATTATAGCGAATCAAGCCGCCCCACGGGTACGTATTTTGGCGCAAAACCGCCGGCCGAGTTGACTTGCATGGACCGGCCGTCTATAATGCGGCGAGGTGGGTGGGTCCTCTGTCGTCCCCGCCGACCATGTTGGGAGGAGCAATTGAATGCCGGTTGTCGGAATCAAGACTCGCGCCTGCATGACGGTATCGCATATTCCTGCCAAGGCGAGTTCCACATTCCCTGATCTCAAGCTCCTTTCGCACATAGCGGGCGTCATCGAGAAAGAACGAAGATGAATGGATTCGGAAAGGAGGACTGTCTCATGAGGCAAGCACGAGCTTTACCGTTTTTGTTGCTGGTTCTGATGGTGTGTAGCGCAGGATGGGGGTGGGAATTCAACACGGGCAAGGAGGGCTGGGTCATCACGAACGCGATCGAGACCCTGGAAGTCCAGGACGGCAAGCTCATCGCCACCGTCGTCGCGAATATGGACGATCCTTATATCAATGGACCGAACGGCCCCTGGAATGCCGCCGACATCACGGGCATCCTCATCCGGGCGAAGGTCTCCACCGATGTCAGCAACTACTCGGGCGGGGCTGGCCCGGCCATCTACTATTTCCGACCGGACGGCTTTGGAGCCACGGGTTTTCTCCTGCCCGATCCCAATGAGTGGGCCAGTGTGCTGGTCGACATGACGGAGCAAGCGGAGTGGACCGGGACCATCAACAACATCCGCGTGGACTTGGCGGACCTTGTCCCAGAGCAGTACACCGTCGAGTTCGACTGGATTCGCTACATGGGACTCTACCTGGACAATGAGAGCTTCGAGTTCTGGGACGACGTCAAGAATGCCCTCCTCGGCTGGGAGGCGGTCGGCGGCGAATTTGCGGATCTCTACGATCCCAACGTCAATACGACGGACGACCCCAACAACGTGCGCTCTCTGGACTGGGCGGTCAAGCACCTTGGCACGGGCGAATATCACGCCATGACGCAGCCCATCAAGGGCGGCCTGGACCTGGAGAAGGGTGTGCCGGTAACGCTGTACGGGGCGCTGAAAGTCCCGGCGGACGCATGGGATGAGAACGCCTCTATCTGGTTCCGGATTCGAGAGTTCGACGGCGCCACGGAGAGCTTCAGCGATCCGATCGAAGTGACCGTCTTTGACGAGTGGTTCGAATTCGAAAGCACCCTGGAGCTGGCGTACACCACGAGCGAGCGCGTAGCGCTGGACGTGCAGCTCTCGGGCCGGATCGCACCGGACAAGTTCTTCTACTTCGACGATATCTTCGTGGAGATCGGCGAGCTGGTGCTCCCGGACGCGGACCTGTACTGGCCCTACAACCAGACCCACTGGGAATTCAACACGCCGGCCGATGCCGAGGGCTGGTCGCCCAAGAACGACACAGATGTCACCTTCTTCGACGTCAATACGATCGATGCGGACACGAATCCCGTGGGGGCGCTGCTGGTGGATCTGCCGGCCGGCACGTTCGATCCCTGGCTGAACGGGCCTGCCGGACCGTACTACGCGACCCGGATCACAGGTTTCGCGGCGCGCATGCGGTTCAACGGCGCCGAAAGCGATATGGTCAAACCGGGTGACGGCGGTCAGCACACGGTCTACTGGTTCTACACCGCCGGCGGAGACGGAAACAGTACCCAGTTTGAGATTCCGGCGGCAAACGAGTGGTTCATCGGCTATATCGATTGTTCCGAGAGATGGCAGGGCTGGATCGACAGCTTCCGGCTCGATCTGGGACACTATCAGGACTACATGATGGTGGACATCGACTGGGTTCGCACGTTTGGCGACTACATCAAGAACGGCCGGTTCGAGGAGACCCTCGACCCGTGGAGTCCAATCGGCGCGGGCTTTTCGCTGAGCTCGGATCAGGTGCAGACGGGCGAAACCGCCCTCAAGATCGAAGGGCAGGGAATCGGGGTCTGGCACGCCGTGGAACAGCGCGTTGAAGGCTGGGACACGCGCATCCCGAAGGGGGCGAAGGTCACGGTAAGGGGCTCCTATTACGTGCCCGCCGGCTCGTGGGCCGAGGGCGCTTATCTGTGGCTGCGGGTCAACGAGCTGCAGGCCGGCACGACCAATGAGAACGTTGATCCGGACCCCCTTGCACAGCCGGTGTTTGACGCGTGGACGCCCTTTGAGGCTACGATCACGGCGCAGCACGAGCCGACCGAGCGCGAGCACCTGTCGGTGCAGTTGTTCTCACAGGCCCCGGCCGGAGCGCCCATCTATGTGGACGATGTGTTTGTTGAGGTCGTTGCTTCCCCGACGGTCGAGGTCAGCAGCACCTGGCCGATGAACTGCGTCCGGCTGGCCGAAGGTCAGCAGATCGCCATCGACGGCGCGGTATCCGCTCAGGAGTACGCCGGTGCCCAGGCGCTGGTGCTCAACGCGGAAACTCTCGACAATGAAGACCCCTACTTCCCGGGTGTCACCCATCAAGGAACGGTCGTCCAGGGACCGGCAGAGTATCCATTGGACGACTACTCCGGCACCTTCTATTTCATGTGGGATGACGAGTATCTGTACGTGGCGGTCTCGGCCCAGGATGATGCGGTGAGTCCGGCGATGGACGCACCGAACGGCGCCGATTGCCTCCAGTTCGTGCTCGGGGCGCTGGGCGGCATGAACACGGCAGATATGCTGATCCCCACGATCGCTCCGGATGATGGCGCAGGACAACCCAAGGCCATGAACACGTTCGGCGGCTGGCTCGGTAACGATCTCTTTGCCGCCGGCAGCGGCACGGAGTACGCCGCCTCCGTGGATCCGGCCACGCAGGACTGGACCGTCGAGGTCAGGATTCCGTGGACGACCCTGCAAGGGAGCTTCACGCCGGAACTCTTCCCACCGACGGCGGGAGACCAAATCGGGTTCTCCCTGCTGGGCATCGACTATGACGCCGGTGCGCTGGAGTGGCTCGGCTGCATCGAGAACGCCCCGTGGACGGGGCAGGGTCTGCAAGCCATGACCTTTGTCGAACAGTGACGCGCATAGACAGTGAAGTGCGTTTTCATCGGGGACTCGGAGGCAGGATGCACCGAGTCCCCGTGCTTTGATGGGATTCCGTTAGAGGAGTTCAGCATGGGAACACGCAAAGCCTTTACTCTGATCGAGCTGCTCGTGGTGATTGCCGTCATCGCCGTGCTGATGGCCGTGTTGATGCCCGCCTTGCAGCGCGCTAGGGAGCAGGGCAAACGAGCCGTGTGCCTGAGCAACGTCAAGCAGTTCGGGCTCTCCTGGGTCCTGTACGCCGATGAGAACGATCAGCGAATCGTCAATGCGTGCACGGGCGAGAATACCGAGGGACATGACGACCGTGAGGAGCCCTGCTGGCTGTACTATTGGAACGACTACGATGAGCAACAGTGCATCGATGGGATTCAAAAAGGCGCGCTTTGGCCATATGTGGGCCAGTTAAAGATATACAAATGTCCGACCGGGATCCGGGGAGAAGCGAATACCTACGCGATCGTCGATGCCATGAACGGCGCGATGTCGAGCATTCCAGGCGTCCCCCGTGAGCTATACATCAAGAGACGGTCTCAGATCAAGCGCCCCGGGGAACGAATGGTCTTCGTCGATGAGGGCAAGACGAGCATGCAAAGCTGGACGATCCACTACGATCGGGAGTCCTGGTGGGATATCCCGCCCACCCGTCACGGCCAGGGGACGAACTTCAACTTCGCGGACGGACACGCTGAGTACTGGAAGTGGCAAGATGTGCGGACTGTCAAGGTGGCCCGGCAGGAGCCCGGGTGGCAATCCCTCGTCAACGCGTCGGGCAATCCGGACATCCAAAGGGTGCAGCGGGCCGCCTGGGGGCAGCTCGGCTACACGCCCGGCAATTAGCGAGTTTCCGCCTGCTACTTGCGCAGGAACAGCCAGACCCAGCCGTGCAGCTCGTACTCGCGGGGCAGTTGCGAGCGGAGGGCCTGCGACTGCTCGGCGACCTCTTCCCATTCCTTCGTGAGCTTTTCGCGTTCGTCCTTGTCGCGCACGCGCGGGGGCATGTGCAGTTTGGTGAACAGCTCGCCATAACGCTTCTGAATCGGCTCCAACTCCTTGCGGATCCGGTCGTACCGCGCCTTCTCCTCGGGCGTAGGTTCCGGGCGATCCGCCTTTTGGTACGCGAGGTCGCCGACGAGCAGGTCGAGCCGGCCGTCGCCGTTCCAGTCGGCGACACATACCTTCGACCGAGTGCCGCGGCGTGCTTCCTTCGAGGCCCGCGCTGTGGAGGCCTTCTCGCCGGGTGGGACAAGCGGCTCGGCCGCCGCTAATTTCGGGGACTTGGCGCTGCCTGTGTTGCGATAGAACGATACGCTGCCGTCATCGGCGCCGACGAGCAGGTCGAGGTCGCCGTCACCGTCCCAGTCCGCGACACACGGCCCCGCACGGCTACGGACCCGCAGTGGCCGGCCGTCGGCCTGAAGCGACTTGTCCTTGCCGAAGGCATAGGACTTGGGCGTCCCCTCGTTGGGGAGAAGGTGCACGTTGCCGCTGATGTCTCCGACGATCAGGTCGAGGTCTCCGTCGCCGTCCCAATCGGCCGGCCGGACGACCGAGGCCGTGCCGGTGGTCGCAATGGGCCGCTCCGGCGTGCTCTCGTATCGTTTGCCGCGATAGGTCACAAACGTCTTGCCGTCCACCGTCTCCCACTCGGCGCTGCCTCGGATGAGGATGCCTTCCTCGTCGCGCCGGTCCTCGACCCCACCGCCGATGTTAATGATCTGGCCGTCTCTGTCTTTGAGCATCTCCGGCGCTGCGTACGAGCCGTCCGCCATGCCTCGGAACAGGAACAACTCGCCGGGCCACGAGCCGGAAAGAACGTCTTGCTGTCCGTCGCCATCAAAGTCCACAACATGTGGACAGAATCCGATGCATCAGCCACTCGGGACGCGGCCGTCGTCGGCGCCCTCCTTGAACTTCACCCCGGCGGCAAGCCTGGGCTCGGCATCCGTGCCCTCATTGCGGTAGATCCAGAGGAGCCCGTCGCCGAACTGGCCGACCAGCAGGTCCTGGGTCCCATCGCCGTCAAAATCGCAGACGAACGGGGCCGCATGGCCTACGTCCGTGTCGATCGGCTTGCCGGCAGCCTCAAGCCGAACCGGCGGCGCCAACTCCGCTTGCGCGGCCAAACTCTCCGAAACGCTCAGCCCCACCACAACAGCAGCGAGTATTCGCAACATCGTGACACCTCCGCATCATCAGGATTTCTCATGCCCTGCTCACTCAGGAACAGAGCGGTTGGATTGCAGAAACCGAACACACACCGGCTTTGGCACAGCGATCTTGTGCCCCGTTGGCTCGAGTGCGCCGGTCTTCTGGTTCACCCGGAAAACCACCACACTGTCACTGCCCTGATTGGCAACGAGGCAGAATGTGCCCGTCGGGTCGATGTTGAAGTTCCGAGGGGTCTTGATGCCGGCGGTCTCGTGCTCGACGAAGGTCAGCGGCTTCTCGGCGTCGTCGATCCGATAGACGGCAATGCTGTCGTGCCCCCGGTTCGAGCCGTAAAGAAACCGCCCGCTCGGGTGCACGCGAATCTCTGCACACGCATTGCGCCCGGCAAATCCTTCCGGAAGCGTGGGGACGATCTGGACCTCCGTCAAAGCGCCGGAAGTTGAATCATAGGCGAAGGCCGTGATCGTGTAAGCCAACTCGCTGATCACGTACGCAGACTTCCCGCCCGGATGGAAGGCGAAATGCCGAGGGCCTGCCCCAGGCTTGATCTGCGCAAATGGAGGGCTGTTGGCCACAATCGTTCCCTCTTGCGCGTCCAACCGGTAAATCATGA
>CBFDDG010000104.1:0-11624 GCA_965603505.1 uncultured Phycisphaerae bacterium
GCCCGCTTAGCTACGCGGGGCCCCCACCCCCATGGGGGGCCCGCCCCCCCCCCCCCCCCCGCCCCCCACGACGATAATCGCACACCAAATTAGCTTGAGCCTCTTATCGCAAGACGCCCAATTCAGCCATCTCATTCAACCGGCTTGCCGTAAACGTCAACCTCGATGTAATGGTTCAGGTCGTTGCTGGTGTTGCCGTTGCTGTAAAGACGGACGTAACGAGCCTTCGGGCTGCCCTTGGACAGCAGATCGATCAGCTTGCCTTCGTTCGTCTCGGTGTAGTGCATGTCCGTGCCGATTCCCAGGCCGGCGGAGTTGTCGATGTCGTTGTTGAAAACGGTCGTGACGTCCGCGATGAAGTCCGGGTCGTTCGAGACCTGAACGACGACATCAAAATAGACCCTCGGCTGCTTGTGGTAATGCCACGCTACGATAGCATAAAGCTCACACTGTTGCTCGAGGTCGATGGTGATGTACTGAGCGAACGGTCCAAGCTCCACATAGCTGCCGTCGGCCGCCTCCTTATCGCCATCTGTGATCATCTCGATGTCACCAATGATCGGCTCCTCGTCGCTGCCCGAGATGGGCTTGTCACGCGCCACATTGGCGGTTCCCTCGGGTGCCAGGAACGGCGGACGCGGTTTGCCCAGCGGCTTTTCGAGATTCTCGACCTTCGTATCCTGCGGCGTGCCGACGAACATCGGCTTGGGAAGCTCGATATCGACGGGCACCAGGTTGGCCGTCGCGGCCTGTGCCGCCTCCTTCACCGTGGCAGCGGCCTCCTCGACCTTCTCAGCCACCGCACCGGCCACTGCCTCCATCGCCGTCGCCGGCTCCTTTTCGGTCGGCGCGGCCTGCTCGGCCTGTTCTTGGGGCACCGCAGGCTGCGCCTCGGTCTGCTCCGGCGTCGGCGCGACTTCGGGCTCTGTCGACTTCTTGCAGGAGGCACCCAGGCAGAGCGCCACCGCGAAAGCTGTCAGGAGGATTACTCGTACCATGAAATCCAACTCCTTCTTCATCGTATTGACCTCAATCATTCCAAACCCAACGTACTCCACTTAGCCGCGATTCTCCCCGCGTACAAGACCGACGCCAACCCCGGCCGACTGAACGGAACATGCTATCGGCCCGGCCACCCTTTGTCAAGTTGCGCCCAGCGCCATTTTGTTACACATTTTCGCGCCGCCCCCGGAGAAAACCCCCGGATCGGCCCATCCGCTACCGCCACAAAAAAAGCAGGGATTCGGTCTTGTGCCGAATCCCTGCACGGTCTGCCAGACACGTCGCAAATTGCCGTATTATTCCTTCTTTTCTTTCGGCTCTGCATCTCCGGCCGGTGCCGCGGTCGCCAGTTCAACAACCGGCGGCTGGAGCCCGGCCTTGGACAGAATGAGGTAGAGCACGGCACCCACAACAAAAGCCATAAGAGGTGCTGCCGGGATATCCGCCAGGCCTACAAGGGGAGCCATTCCCACGATGAAGCCCACGACCCAGGAAATCCAACCCGCCAGGTTCCAGCCTTTACGAGGACCAGCCCACTCCTTTCCGGCCAAGAAATAGTCCACCATCATGGCCCCGCAGACCGGGCCAAACGAAGCCCCAATCACACCGAAAACACCCAACACATCCCCTGCCCAGCCCGTTACGGCAAGCACGGCGCTCACAGCAGCTCCAATGCCGACCGACACAAAAGGATTGACCTTGGGCAGCGTGGTCTTGAAGGCATTGGCCGCGATGAACGACGAGAAGCACGCAGGAGGAAACGCTGCAACAGCAAGAAGGAACCACATAACCGCGCCTGTCTTCTCAGAGCCCATAATGTGAGCCATGAGATTCGATGCACGCAACGTCGTCGCATCCGCCCCATTCGCCGCTCCATACGCGCCTGCCACGATGAGGATCGCCAGCCCGCCAGTGACAATCGCAGCCCCGGCAATCCCTACCAGGCCTCCCATACTGACGTCTCTTTTGTCCCTGTTGCCCATGCCAAAATCCACACCCGCAGCACCTGCCGTTGCGAAGAAGCCGACTACATAAGTAATCAGCATCGCGATAACGCCCAAGGCGCCCAGCGCCTCAGTGGGCAACTCAATTGTCTCACCTTCGGCTGCCGCCTCGGCAACCATCTTGGCATTGTTCGCCGTAACCGCACTGATGGCTGGCTCAGGTTCAAAGTCGCCGACAGTTCCGACCGTCTTTGCGAACAGGATCAGAAGGATGGCAAGCGGAATCAACGGCAGGTACGTCGCAATCTTACCAACATACTGAATACCTTTAAGCCCAACGAACGCGGCACCCGCCGCCCACAATACCGCTATTACCTTCTGAGCGACCGGACTGCCCCCAAACGCACTTGAAAGTAGCAAGGACGAAAAATACGCATTAACACCCAGCCAGCCGAATTGCAGAATGCCCATGAGAAAACCGGGCATAAAGAGTCCGCCCTGCACGCCGTAAGTAGAAGTCCCGACAACGTACAGTGGAAGCCCCGTCTTCATTCCAAGAAGCCCCGGAACCAGGTAAAACAGAAAGTGGCACAACAGAGCCGCAACAATCAGCCCCAGTAATGCCAGGCCCACCCCTTGAGAGAGAATCCCTCCCGGAAGAAGACAAAGACCTTCATTTGTGTTCCCTCCGCCGCTCGCGGCATCCTGCCAAAACACGAACCACAGGAAGATGCCGGCGTAGGTTGGCGCAGTGCTCTTGTACCACGGAGTCCTGTTTCCCGGCGGATTCGGCTTAGCCATTCTTACATAGTCTGGCAATGCTCCATTACTCATGATCGGCTCTCCTAAATTAAATACCCCGACTCATAACGTCCGTATAAAGAATCGGCAAACAAACCGCTTCAGCAATAGGAAAAGTGGATGTGCAGACATGGCCTCCCCCACCCCAAAGCGATGCATATGATGCACACATTTTCTCCCCATGACCTCTGCAAGCCGCCGTGCCCGTTTCCAGATGACGGGCTTGGGCCCTTCTATCTCGACGCCCGGCTTGATTGGGTCTGATGGTCCGCCGTCGGACCGTTACCCACAAAAACAGGATTGCGAACGCGCACTCACGCCTCGCACGCCATCCGAATCCGGATTGCCAGGTATGTATGAATAAGCACCGCGACGGCAAACGCAACCGCCGTCCAGCGATGAGCGGCCAGGAGGGTCTCCTGCCAGTGCGTCCCGAACAGCAGCAGCATGCTCAGAACGATGGACAGGATCAGAGGCAGAGACAAGGCGACGATCGCCCAGAACATGACCTTCTGCACCACCAGCGAACACCGGCACGGCCCTTCCGACGACGGGATCCGCAGCGCAGTCACCCGCCGGAGGAAACGCCACAACCAGGGGCAATCGCTCGTCTCGAAGCGATAGCCGCCGGCCCACGTGATCGCCAGGATGGCCAGACAGATCGCGAAAACCGGCGCGAACGTGGCGTGAATCATCATCAGGTAGCCCGAGATGTGCTCGCCCCGGACCAGCAGGGGGTAGAAACCCGTGATCGCCAGAACGACAAAACAGATGGAAGCGACAAGATAGCACAGCTTCTTCAACGCCCCCAGCAGGCTCTGCTTCTGCTCAATCAACAGCAGGCTGAACACGTGCACGATCCCGGCGACCATGCACACGCCGCCGCGACGCTCCGACCGTGCGGGGAAGACGATCCAATGCACGCCGATGCCGGCCAGAGTTACCAGGAATATAGCGATCGCAACTGTCTGAAACATTCCGATTACTCACCCAAGAACTATCTATTCCTTCTCAGCCAGCACTCTGGCAACGCCGCCCAGCGCTCGCAGACCGTACAACAACAGAACGACACCGAGAATCGCGGACGATCCCAGCGCGAATATCTTGAACCACGGACGGAAGACAAACGAGGCCGAGAACGCCCAGGCGTAGAACCGACTGATCCCTTGAAACTCGACCTGTTCCTTGGCCCCTCCGGCCGCCGAGGCCACCGGCGAGTCCACGCCGACGGCGCCGAAGAAGAACGGCGACTTCGTGGAGTGACAATCCGTGCAGTACCGGACCCCAAGCGACTGGGCCGCGGGCCGGACACCATGTGCGAGAGGCCACATATACGGCGCGCCCGCAGGATGGTCCGCCTCTTCGACGACCTCCGCGGCATCACCAAGATGGTAAAGCGTTCCGCCCGCAACATAGGCCGCCTTTTCGCCAACGGCTTCGCCGAGAGACTTCAGGGCTTCCGCGAGGCGCTCTTCGGCCATCTGCGGCCAGCTCCCATCGCCAGGAGATTCCAGGTCCTCGAACACCTTCTTTACGGTCGTCTCAACAACATCAAGCTTTATGGGCGTGACTTTGCCGTCGACCAGTGTCGCCCAATAGGCCGGCCAGATCAACTTGTGGGGGGCGATCTTGCCGCTGCGCTGGACCAGGGCCGTATCCCCGCTGCCGGCAACCGTTCCGGCCTCCTGCGCGAAGACGGGAGAAAGGATGTGCGGCAGCACGGCCTCCGCCTTGTTCACATTCGGCGTGCCCAGGCGGTGCGCGCGAGACGTCTTGGTAAGCACGGCCCCTTCGCCCGGCCAAGGCCCCGAATGGCAGGCGGTGCAGGTGAGCCGTTCGAAGTGCACCGGCGGCAGACCGACGTGCTCGGGCACGGGGGCCCCAAGCCGTCCCGCTTCCGGCACATCCGAACCCTCAGGCAGATGACAACCTTCGCAGGTCGTCGCCGCCAAGGAACTCCCCGACAGATCGCTCTCCTGTGTGTAGCCTCTGATGATGTTGTGCCCCACGCCGTTGCGATGGCAGTCAACGCACTTCAACCCCGCCGTCAGATGGATGTCCTCATCGCAAGACCATTTCTCCGTCGGTCCGTCCTTCTCGGCGTAGTAGACGTCCGAATGGCAGTAGTAGCAGCGCTGATTCGGGGTTTCCCGAACAATGTCAAACAAGACCGACCCGTCGGCGTCGAACGTGCCCTCACGATACACGACCTGAGGTTCCTTGTCGTCGCCCATCGGCATGAATGGATCGTATGTATCCGTCATGGCGGAGGCAGACCCCTTGACCGAGGCAAACTCGCATGACGCGGCAGCGGCCCAGCGGAAGTTCTGCCGGGACACCTGCACGGCATAGCCGCTCACCCCGCCCTGGTCCTGACCGTAGTGACCGTTGTGACACGTCAGGCAGTTGATCTCCAGCTTGCCGGCGACGTACTGCCTGCCGATATCATCGACATCAGTCGCCGTGACTTCCCCGGGGCCCCCGCCCGGCATATGCCGGCCGAAGATCTGGGTGAACCGGAACTCGGTCATGCCGAACGCAGCCGGCTGATGCGTACCCGGCCACGCGCGGTACGAGAGCGGGACCTGAATGCCGAGCTTGGCATCGAAGTACACCCAGGGCTCGCCGTATCTGCCCGGCGGCACGTTGCTGTCCACCGCGTTGAAATGCCACCCCTGCTTGATGAGGTCATAGCTGTGACACTCACCACACGTCCACTTCGTCGAGAACGGCAGGACAAGCTCCGCCTCAGGCGTCACCTGCTCGCCCCGTTCGCCGTCCTCATTCTCGGGATACAGCGGAATCAGATGGGTCGGATGCGCCCGACTGCCGTCGCTCTCGTCGCCGAGCAAGCCGCCGAGCGACTCGTCAGATTCTTCGGCAAAAGCGGTGACCAGGAGCAACACCGGCAGAAGAACACCGGCCAGGATCAGTTCTCTTCTCAAGGCTATCTCAATTCCTTTCTTGCCACGTTGTCGGACAATCGCCGCCGGGCGGCCGGCGCCGGACACGATCTACACCTGGAACTCGTCGGGTTTGAACTCAAGTCGCCGTTGCGCTTCCACGGCCTCATTGACCTTCAGCACCATGATCGCGGTCTCGTAGCCGACCTCGGCCGGGCAGTTGAGCTTCTCTTTACCGCGAACGGCGTTGAAGAAGTTCTCGAGGTGCGGCTGGTGGTAGGGCTTGCCTTCCATGCTGATGGGGATCTCGTAGGCCGGCGGCGCCAGCGTCTCACGAACATCGAGGGCCGCCGTGGCCTCCTCTTTCTCCTCTTCCTTCTTCGGCTCGTTCACGAAGCCCAGCTTGACCCACTTGTCCCAGTCCATGTTGGCGGCCTGCTCGCGGTACACGGCCCCGCGACCGGCCGACTCGGAAATCGACAGCGTACCCTCGTCACCCATGAAGGCCTCATAGTAGCCCTGGTTGCTGTTGGTCGTCAGGACCTGGTAGTACCCCCGGACGACGCCTTCCTTCGTCTCGAAGTCGTAGATGGCCATGACGGTGTCGTACCATTCATGGGTATTCTTGTCGTAGTAGTCGGTTCCGCCGCTGGCGATCACGCCCTTGGGCGTCGTCCCAAGGAACCAGCTATAGATGTCGATCTGGTGCGAGCCGAGGTCCACAATAGGCCCACCGCCCTTGCCCTTGTACCACCGCCAGTTCCGGAACTGCTGCATGGAGGTGAACCCGTACTTCGCGAGCGTGGCTTCGTCGATCACGGCATTCCGGGGCCACAGGAGGGGCTCCTGTGCCCCGCGGTTCCACTGCCCGTTGATCGTCGTGATCCGGCCGAGAATCTTGGCCTCTTTGAGCAGCTTCTCATAGCAATGGAGGTACCGCGGATTGCTGCGGCGCTGATGGCCGATCTGCAGGAGCTTGCCCGTTCGTTTCTGCGTCTCGACCATCTGTTTGGCCTTGGCCAACTCGTTGGACATCTCCTTTTCGCAATAGACGTCCAGCCCGGCCTCCATACAGGCGATGGCGTGCTCGGCGTGCCAGAAGTCCGGCGTCGCAACAATCACGGCATCGATGTTGCCCTTCTCCTTGTCGAGCATCTCCTTGTAGTCAACGTAGGCATTGTTCTCGTGCTTGTACCGGTCCAGCAGGCGCGAGACACGCCTCTGGTTGTAGGCCTCCCAGATGTCGCAAACGGCCTTGAACCGAACGCCCGGGATCTTCAAGCAGGCCTGCATCAGGACCTGCCCCTGGGCCCCGGCCCCCAGCAGGGCGATATTGACATCGTTTGCCCCACCGGCGCCCTGGGCGAACATCCGCGGGGAGAACGCCAGACCCGCACCGATTGCCGCTGTCGAACGCAGGAAGCTACGCCTATCCATACCTTTCTGTGTCTTCTGTTCGCTCATTGTACCTCTTCTTGCTCCAAAATTTGAACGTTGCCGCTCAGGATTTGTTCTTCAAGTTTAGCCGGCCATTATGGCGGCCTCCGAAACGACTGTCAAGAATAAGACCGCCGCTTTTTTGTCGCCGTCCTATAACAACCGGTACAATCATGTAGCTGTGCCGCGCGACACAGATGACTCATTTCACCAGAGGCTTCACAACGATGTTGCGGTAGGCCACGGCACCGTGATTGCCCTGGAACATCAGGGGCCCGACCCCCGCTTCTTTGCCCGTTACCCCGCCGGGGGTGGGCCCGGGCATGACCAGGTTCTTGTGCAACACCTTCCCGTTGAGCTCGACCTTCACGAACTCGGCGCTGCGAGTCTTGTTGCCGGCGGCATCGAACTTCGGGGCGCGCCACTCGATCACGTACTGCTGCCACTCGCCCGGCTTTTTCGAGGCGTTCACCGGCGGCGCGAAGCCGCCATAGATCGCGCCCATATCGCCGCTACCCATCTTCGCCCGGCCATAGCTGTCCAGCACCTGGACCTCATACTCGCCCATCACGTAGATGCCCGAGTTTGAGCCCTGCGGCACCATGACCTCCAGCTCGATCCGGCAGTCGCCGAACTTCGCCTTCGAGTAGATATCCTGGCTCTGGCCGTGCGCGGGCGTCAGATTGATCATTTCGCCGACGCCCTCGACCTTCTCCAGTTGCTTGGGATCGCCCGACGAGACCTTTGCCTTGCCGACCGCCCATCGGCTGGCCTTGCCCGAGCCGGCCTTCGCCGTCCACTCGTCGAGGTTCTGGCCGTTGAAGGCAAGGACGGCGTCGCCATACTCCGACGAAATCTCCTTGATCCGGATGTCCTTGAACTCGACGATCATTGGCGGGCCGGCGTGAATCTGCAACGCCAGCAGACCCTCTCGCGACGCCCCCTTGCGATCCTTAGGATCGCCCGGATTCGTGACGCGATCGTTGTCGATCAGCTCGATGGTCTGATAACCATTGAGATAATGGATCAGATGGTTGCCCTGGCAGATGATGTGATACTCGTTCCAGTCCTTGTCCTTGTAGTAGCCGGCGTCGATCAGGGCCTTCTGGTCGTTCACGTTGCCGATGACCTTCTTCTCGCCCTTCTCATCGATGACCATGAAATCGCCCACGTCGACGAGCCAGCCGCGACCGGCCTCATGATACAGGAAGCCGACCTTGCCCGGGGCATTCTCGACCTCGGCCTGATAGCCGCCGATCCGCCACTTGTCGAACTCCTTGCTGCGGTACTGAATGCCCGAGTTGCCGTTGTGGATGCGGAACTTGATCTTCAGCTCGAAGTCTTTCAGCGTGCCGGCGCGCCAGACGCAGAACGTGTTGCCCCGCGCGGGATTCTCCGGGGTCGTCTCGCCGCGGATCACGCCGTCTTTGACCGACCAGAGGCGGAGGTCGCCGTCCCAGCCGGTGAGGTCTTTGCCGTTAAAGATCGAGACCCACCCTTCGGATGAATCGGAATCGGCCGCCCGTGCCGGCTGCTGCGAGTCGATCACCAACACGGCCAACAGACCGAAGGCCACAATCGCCACGACCGCAGAGACCCGACGGCTGCTGATGGAGTCACTTTTCGTATTCTTCATTGATGCGTACCTCACTGCAATCGTTCTTAGTCAAGAGACTTGATTTTCAAATTGCGGAACCAGATCGGGTTGCCGTGGTATTGGAAGCCGAGGTGCCCCTCTCGCGGCATGTCCTTGTAGGCCGTGGGGAACTTGTTCTTCGTGCCGCCGGGGTTCTTATGCGGCTCGGTCCACTGATCCAGGTCCATGTCGATGATGTCCTCGCCGTTCAGGCTCACATAGATCTTGTTGTCGAGACAGGTGATGACGTAATGGTTCCACTCGCCGGGCTTCTTGACGGCCGCCTTCGAGGGCGACAGACAATCGTAGATGGCGCCGCACTGGCCGTGCTTCGACCCGTCGGTGGTCGCGTGAATCTGCACTTCAATCGCCGTGTTGATCCAGTTCCGGATACTGCCCGTGCGGATGAACACGCCGCTGTTGCCCCCTGCGGGGACCCTGTAGTCGAGTTCGAGCGTGAAGTTGCCGTAGCGTTCCTTGGTCCAGATGTCACCGTGGCCCACGGGCGAGAGAACACCGTCCTTGTCAAAGGCCCAGGCGTTTGACTCCATCACGCCATTGGAGAGGTCTTTCTTGAATACATCGACGTACGGGACGTCGCTCAGTTCGGCGGCGGTCTTGTTGAACCACTCGACGCACTGGCGGATCTCCGGCACGCTGTTGTCCCAGTTGTACTCGTACTCGATGGAGAAGGATCCCTCGAACCCCTGGTCGACCAGCTCGGCCAGCACCGCTCGGGCCTTGCTCACGCCGGTGCCCCAGGGAACGTCATGAGCCCCGCCGGCGAACTGGTTGAGGTCCTTGAAGTGGAAGCTGCGGATCCGGCCGGCCCGGCCCAGCGTCCGGACCGCCACGAGCGGATCGATTTCCGAGCGCGTCCAGTGTCCCGTGTCGGCGCACGCACCGATCCATTTGCTGCGGCCCTTGCAGACCTTCATCACCGTCTCGTAGTTCCAATAGTGGGAAGGCTTCGGATGATTGTGAATCGCGACGCCGATCTTGTACTCGTTGCAGAGCTTGTCGATCAAATCGAATGCATCCTCCGGCGGCTCCGACACGATCGTCTCGATGCCCATGTCTCTCGCGAAGTCGAAGACCTTTCGACATTCCGCCTCATTGTTCGGCAGACCCACCACGCCGTAGTTGACAAGCGTGATCCCGGCATCCTTGAGCATCTGCTTGACCTGCCGCCTCTGCCCAGCCGACATGTTGTGGTCCACCTTCGCACCCGGCCGATCCGCGCTCAAACGCTGACCGGGATAGGCCTCGATATACTTCAGGTTCAATGATTTCGTCTTGGCAACCGCCTCCTGGAACGTGAACCGGTTGAAACTGTACGCCTGCGTTCCCAGACGCCACGTCTCTTTCGCCTGCGCCCCAGTCACAGCGCCAACACAAACACAGGTCCCGACGACCAACAAGGCCATCCCAAATTTCATTCGCTTGTCCATGTGTCATTCTCCTCAAGTCTGCCCATCGCCATAAGTCACCGGCCAAAGATCAATCCACCCAACATGTTACAGAGTCCACCCGTCGCGATATTTGCGGCGGAAGAACCGATTCGCCTCGGGCATGTTCGTTGCCCTCATGTTCGGCCCGTCCCATTCGAGCTTTCCGCCCGCCAGCGCGGCGACGTTGCCCAGCAGAATGGTCTCCGTCAATGGGCCGGAGTAGTCAAAGTTCGACAGGGGCTTCGGCCCGCCTTTGCAAGCCCGAATCCACTCCTGGTAGTGATCGACATCGCGCGGCAGGAACGGCTCCGGCGCCTTGAAGCCTCTCATGCGAGGTTCCGGGATCAGTCGCGGCGCACCGCCATGCGACAGAAGAATCACACCCTTGTCTCCATAGTAGAGCCCGCCCTGGTCCGGAAGCTGCCGGCCTTCATCAAGCTCTTTGGGTCGGGGCGGCCGATTGTCGCCGTCGTACCAGCTCATGGTTACAGCCGGTTGATCGCCGCGCGCGGGGAATTCCCACTTCACGACGGTCTTCTGCGGATAAGTTTCTTTGCTGAACGGCCCCGGCTGCGCCTCCACGCTCGTCGGATACACCAGATCGAGGGCCCAGCAGGCCGGATCAATGATGTGGCAACCCATGTCGCCTAAGGTGCCCGTGCCAAAATCCCACCACCGGCGCCAGTTGCCGGGCAGATAAGCCGGATGATAGGGCCGGTACGGAGCCGGTCCGAGCCAGAGGTCCCAATCCAACGTCTCGGGGACGACAGGCGTATCGGTCGGCCGTTCGCCGCCGCCCCAGTTTTTGCCGCTCCAGATATCGACTTTGTGAACCTTGCCGATGACGCCGGACTTGACCCACTCGACGAACATCTTCATCTCCCCCGTCGCGTGGAGCTGCGTGCCCATCTGCGTCTGGACCTTGTATTTGCGGGCCGCCTCGGTCAGTTGCCGGACCTCGTAGATGTCGTGGCACAGCGGCTTCTGGCAGTAGACGTGCTTGCCCCTCTTGATGGCCGCCATGGCCGCCACGGCGTGGATATGGTCCGGCGTGGAGACCGTCACGGCGTCGATGTTCTTGTCCTCGGCGTCGAGCATCTTGCGGAAGTCACGATACTTCTTCGCGCCCGGGTGCTTCTCGAACGAGCCCACCGTGTGCTTGCTCCAATCGACGTCGCACAGCGCGACGATGTTCTCGCTGCTCACCGATTGCACGTCGCTGCCACCCATGCCGCCCACGCCGATGCAGGCGATATTGAGCCTTTCGCTCGGCGGCACCACGCGGGGCCCACCGAGGACATGACGCGGCACAATCGTAAACACCGCCACACCCGCCGCACCAGCCAGAAACTGTCGTCTGTTCATTTCTCTATTCTTCATTGCACAACCCTTACATCAAATACGGGCGCCATGCTTACGCCTGCGTAAGCATGTTCTGACAAACAATCAA
>CBFDDG010000105.1:0-11592 GCA_965603505.1 uncultured Phycisphaerae bacterium
GGCCTCTTTTGCCGCGACGCGGCGCCGGAGATCCGAAATTGCCTATTCACGGGAAACGAGGCCGAGGACGGCGGCGCAATCCGCCTGCGCAATGCCGCCCCCTTGATCGCCGACTGCACGATTGTCAGCAACACCGCTTTGGACAACGGCGGTGGTATCGTCTGTCGGAACGCTTCATCACCGTTCATACACAACTGCACGATCAGTGACAATCACGCCGGTGGTAAGGGAGGCGGTCTCGCTATTTTCGAGGAATCCGTGGTGACGATGACAGATTGCCTGATCCGCGGCAACGCCCGACAGGGCCTATGGGCCGACAGCAGCACGATCCAGATTGAAGGCGTCGTGCAGACGCCTGGCAACGACTGGGTCACCAGAGATCTTCTGTTGATCGGAGACGGGCAGTTGCAGACAACGGCAGAGACGCTGCTCAAAATGGATGATTGTTGCCTTCGCTGCGACCTGGCGGGCCCGGGCAGCATCGAGGTTGAGTTGGAATCGCAATTCCTGATCGAAAGGAATGCCAGCGTCAAGCTGGGTCATCCAACCGAGCCGGAAAGGAACGGCACGATCATCTGCCACGGCCTTCTGTACGTGAGAGGCAGCGCCGAGATCCAGGATGTGAATGTCAGCGTGGCCCGTGCGAGTTTCGAGGGGGATGTCAATATCTCCAATAGTGTCATCCTGGCTGAGGCGGGCGCTCCCTACGGGCAATTCTTCGTGGAGGATACGGTCGCAATCGCCGGCAATGAGATCCACGCCGACGGGGACCGGTATATGGACCTGGACCCGACGGTGTTCGCCGGGCTCATCGAGGATAACCGGATCTACGTCACGATCACCGAGGGAGTCGGCCACACACGCGGCGGCCTGTTCGAGCTGCGCGGCCTGCCTAATCTCGTGGAGTCGGCTGTCGACGATCCGAGCCATTCCTTCCTCTGGTACGTGGATGCCGTGCCTGTATTCGGCCCGCAGTCCTGGATGATCGAGGAGTTGCACGTGATCGATGGCGCCAAGGTGAACCTGACCAATCGCTTCGATTTCCACGAACCGTTCGACGAGGGGAGCAAGGATGAGGTCCTGTATGTCCGTAATCTCATTCTGGACAAGGGCGCTGTGCTCAACACCGCATTCAACAGGATCTACTGTGAGAATCTGATCGTGGACCCGTGCGCCGTAATCGAGAGCGTGCCCTTGTTGGGCTTCTCGTTGAACAATATTGCCTTTGACGATGAGAATGAATTCCTCACGCGGGTGCAGCACAACAACGTGACGACCCCCGACAGTCCTCAGCGGATTCACGTTGAGCGTGTGCTCGGGTTGGAGGCGGACCCGAATGGCGTGATGCGGATGTGCAATCTCCGGGACGAAACACTGGAATCGCCGAGCTACGGTCAGACGATCAGCGCCCGGGCGAAAGGGCTCTTCGCCAAGTCGAGCGAGCAAAAGATTCAGATCCGGTTCGAGTATCTCTTCTGCGATCCGGCCGGGGCGGGTGAATTGGTCATCTATCTGTCGGACGACCCGGAGTTGCTCGACCATGACGATCCGAATCGGGCCCTGCACTACATCGAGGTGGCCCGGCTGGCTCATCCGCCGGTCGGCCGGCCTGGCTCGGCCGGCAGCAACACGTGCGGTATCTTCGAGCAGGTGGTCCATGTGGGCCATCTGGATTTCATTCGGGGCACGCGGATCGAGCTGGAGCTGATTGGTCCGGAAGGCACTTGTGTCTTGATCAACAATTGGGACCCGGGTATCCAATGCACCATGGTGTGTGGGGACGTGGCCAGGGGCGATGAGCTGGTCAATGCGGTCGATTTCCTGGCGGTTCTCAGCGAGTGCGGCAGGAGCGTCGACGCCGTGACCGAAACCGAAGGCAGGAGCGTCGGTTGTATGGATTTCTTTGCCGATGGATATGTCACGATCCACGATGCGATGGCCCTCGACTGGGTCGAACGCAAGAACCTGTGTCCGGATGAATGGCTGACCGCCGATCTCGAACCCTCGGCGTATGCTTACACTCTGGCGCCTATGCCCGAAACTCGAGCAGGAGAACTGTCTGCAACCGCGACGGCTACCCATCTGGATGACATCCGGTGCGAGTTTCTCGTGGCAGGCAAACGGTACAAACACCGCGAGAACGATATCGACGATTTTCTGAGCGACCGGCTCTACGGTCTGAGCGCCAGTGGGAAGGTGGTCGGTGGGCCGTTCGCGATGACGCAGGATCGTTTCAACGGCAAGCTCGTGCGGGATTCCAATGGCATCCTGTATCAACTGAACCTGGAACTGGGCTTGGTCCGGATTGCCGACAACGCCCGGGTCGTGCCTCCAGGGGTTGTCTCCGTGGAGATCGAGCCGCGGTATAGTCTTCCGGCGAGGGTCCATGTTGGTTGCCAGAGTGGAGAGGGGGCCTATGGGGGTCGGCCGTTGCTGGATGCCGCCTTCGATGCCGAAGGGTACGTGTACGTTGCTCCCGTAGTGGTTGTCGCGGAAATAGGTAATCCGTATGTTGCGGCGGCCAAGCTCAGGTTGGGAGAGCAGGGCGACAGTCCGGCTTACAGCATTGAGCAACTCTTCGCCGACTTCTGCGCGCCAAACGACAACCAGGTCGTTACCCAGTTGCGGGAGGTGGAGGTGGATTGCCATGGCAACGTCTACATGCTGAACTGCCATTGCCTCAATAGCGGCGACATTCTGTGGGCGTACGAGGCGGACGGACAACTACTGGCCAGATGCGAGCTCCAGGCGATAGAGATCCCTGCTCCAATCGGGCTGTGCGCCTCGACCTATGACGATTCGCGTCTGTATCTGGCGTCGTCGTTGAATCCGCCGGATGCCAACCGTGTGACGGTTCACGTGCTGTCCTCATATGACCTGAGCCGTTTTCGGACAGTCGAGGTACGCAACATGGGCCATATCACCGGCATCACCGAGGACCCCACCACCGGCACGATCTGCGTCATAGGATTCAGGATGCCGGCGATCCCCTGCGAATCCGACATCCAGGACGTGGCCATTCTGCACCGGGCCCCCTTCTACGAGCCCTGCTTCGCGACCATCCCGTACGACAGCACCAGCCCCGTGGAGGCCCTCTGCCTTACCGATGTCTCCCCGGACAGTGACATCGCGCTGCCGTTTTCGATCATCTGGTGCGGGGATGGTGGATTTGACGTCTCACGGCCTCCCGAGTATTCTTGGATGCGATAAGTATCCATGAAAACTTGGGAGTCGCCAATGAACCTCGAATCAGTGTGCGGGATGTCTGTCCCATGTAGAATCCGCATCGCCTTTCTGACGGTCCTGTCCTGTCTTCCTGCTGCCGGCAGGACATCCGCCCAACCTGATCTGAAGATCGTCCTGCCCGAACGGGAGCATCCACATCTGGCATGCACCGCGGAGGAACTCGGGCGGCTGCGACGGGCGTACCGCCATCGAGGCGCCGAGTATGACGTGGTGGCGGCATACGTGAAGGATGCGGAGCGATTCATTGATGATCCGGTTGCCTTTCCTGCGCGAGGCGGCCAGCACAACCAGTGGTATCAGTGTGACGAGTGTCAGATGGCACTGAAGACCGTGAACGCGGCGCATCACCAGTGTCCGAAGTGCAAGAAGGTTTACTCCGGGCCTCCCTATGACGATGTGGTCTTCAGTCGCCGGCACGGCCGCAATCTCCAGCGAATGCGCACTGCCACATGGGCATATGCCATATCGAGTGACGCCAGATTTGCGGAATATGCCGCCGGTGTTCTTCTGGGTTATGCCGAGCGATACACGGATTATCCCTACCACAGCGCCTCGCGTGAGACCCAGAGTAGCTGGGGACGCAAGGCCGGCGGGCATCTGTTCGAGCAGACCTTGACGGAAGCCTCCAGCCTCGCCACGCACATCGGGCCGGCCTATGATCTGATCCACGATTCGAGCACGCTCTCAGCGACGGACCACCGGAAGATCCGGGAGGGGCTATTGCTCCCCATGCTCAGAAACATCGACAAGAACCAGGCGGGCAAGAGCAACTGGCAAACCTGGCATAATGCGGCCATGCTGTGGGGCGGAGCGCTGGTGCAGGACCCGGCCTGGATCCGAAAAGCGGTAGCCGATCCGAGCAATGGCTTCTACCACCAGATGGACGTCTCGGTGTCGCAGGAAGGGATGTGGTATGAGAATAGTTGGGGATATCACTTCTACACGCTCCAGGCGCTGGTCAATATGGCCGAAACGGCCCGACGGCTGGATGTGAACCTGTGGTCGGATGAGCGGCTCAAGAGAATGTTCACCCTGCCGGTCCACTATACGATGGGCGATGGAATGCTGCCGCGGTTCGGCGATGATGTCAATTCATCGGTCAGGCGGGTCGGTCGTCTGTTCGAGCCGGCATATCATGCCTATGGAGACCCGCAAATTCTGGCGCTTCTGGATGACAGGCCGCGTTTTGAGAGCGTTCTGTTGGGACGCGATGTCCGCGTGACGAGCGAGCCGCTGGCCTTGAAGAGTATGGTCTTTGAGGATGCCGGCCACGCGATTTTGAGGACCCACGGGCAAGCCGGACTGACGGCGGCCATGACGTTCGGCCCATACGGCGGCTTCCACGGGCATTATGACAAGCTGAGCTTCGTCTTCTTCGGGTACGGACAAGAGCTTGGCGTGGATCCGGGACGGGCCCGAAGCCAGGCCTATCGCCTGCCCATCCACACGAACTGGTACAAGGCCACTATCTCGCATAACGCCGTGCTGGTGGACGGGCGAAGCCAGAAGCCCGCTGCGGGCAAGCTGCTCCTGTTTGAGCGAGAGAGCGATTACACCGCAGTAGCGGCGAGCTGTGATGATGCGTATCCCGCCGTCCAGCACACGCGCTGGCTTATCCTGACCGACACGTACCTGCTCGTTTGCGACAGGCTGCACTCCGACACGGAGCGCCGATTCGATTGGCTCTACCACAATCGGGGCAAGCGGGTCATCTGTGACGCAACTCTGGATCCTGTGTCTCTGGCCCAGGAGGATCCGGGCGGGGAGTACATCCAGGATGCCAAGCAGGGTGCGACCGATGCGGCGATCCGAATCCGATTCGAGGACACGAATGTTACGACGCATCTGACGATGGCTGCCCGGCGAGCCAGCACGGTGACGGTCGGCGAAGGCGTGGGCGCGTCGGTTACCGACCGCGTGCCGATGGCTGTGATCGGCAGGGAGGACGCGGACGCATGTTTCGTCGCCGTGCTGGAACCGACGAACGCGGGAAGTGAGCCACGCGTTGCCGGTATTCGATGCACCGAGACTGGACAAGGCCTGGCGATCACCATTGAAAGTGACCGCGGCACCGATCATGTAAGAATTGCCCCGGACCACAAAGTCTCGGTCGTCCTCTCGCGGTAGCCCATTCCATGTGCATGGTGAGGCCATCAGTTAACGATGATCCGGGGTCAATGGCCGGCATGACGTTCGGCTGTTGCCTCTTCGTACTGGTCGTACGACGAATCTGGACGCTCGTCCTGGTTGCCTCACCCCGAGGCGATTGTCCGTGGGGGGCCTTGAGGTTTCCTGCCCGTCCATTCTGAAGCAGTAGGACTTCCTGCGAATTTTCTTGTTCCATCGACCGGTTCAGTGTACACTACCCGGGAATCGTCCTTTAGGGGTCCGGACTGACGTCCAAGCCCGGATAGGACTGTGATCGTTTCTGTCTTGGACATCCGATGATCGGGCTTTGCCCCACTGTGATGCTGCAAGCGTTAGGTGTGGGAGTTGTGGCCGCAGTCGAAGCGGCAGCAGCCCGAAGGCAAGGAGGGCGGAAAGGGCGTAAGTCTTTATCTGTAAATATGTTGGAGAGGTGGCCGAGTGGCTGAAGGCAACGGTTTGCTAAACCGTCGTGGGGGTAAACGCCTCCACCGCGGGTTCGAATCCCGCCCTCTCCGTTATGTCAGAGAGGCATCCTACAAGTCCTTGAACTTCAGGGACTTGTAGCATTTTCTCGATTCTTGACTGGCCCATTGCCCTCAAGCGGAGGTACGCGCCGCTGAGACATCCATCGGTCAGGCCCGTATTGGCCAGGGCCATCATGGCCTTTTGACTCTCCTCGTCGTGAAGATGGCAGTATTGCACCGGCATCTGCGATGAACGCTGCCCGAGCCACGTTAGGGCCTTGCGGTATGCCACGTGGTGATTGGCACATAGACTGGCGAAGTGGTGACGAAAGGAATGGAGCTTATACTGCCTCGGATCTTCGAAGCCGCACGTCCCGCATAGCTCCTTGAGTCGTTTCAGGAGTCAGCGTTCGGCGATGTTCTGAAGGACTTTGGCGGTCCTCTTTGTCGGCGGCCCCAACAAGGCCGCGATAGGACGGTGTACCGGCACAAACCGTTCGTCTTTGTCCTTACTGGCATCGGAGGAGCCGGAACGGTGTCGTTCTGGTGGAAGGTCTCCTCGGAATCGGGGTACGACGAGCTGGAGTTCTATCCGGACGACGTGCGGCAGCACTCTATCAGCGGCGAGATCATTTGCCGGCCGGGCCCGCTGTCTGGCAGGATCGCCACGTGAGTTGATGATGGCACCATCGTACTAAAGGTACGCGACTGATCCCATTTTCCCAGGCCCACACGGAGCAGGGGGCCAGAATCCTGTTCACGCTCATGATATCATCATTCCTGGCGGGTTCCGTATCATCTGCAGTCGCGGGCCGGCCGTTGGGACCCGCAAGCCCAAAGCTGGGTACAGAACGAGGCGACCAGCCCGGCGATTGATTCTGGCCCTCCAACCAGCCCGGCGGGGCACGAGCCGGCCCCAACGGGGGCCGCATCAATATGGGCGTCTACGGCCGTACAAGCGAGGCCAGTGAATCAAGCTCAGGCCTGTGACACACGAATGGGCAATCTCGCGATATGCACACAGAGGAGTGGATAATGAACAAGCCAGTGCTCGTCGTCCCTTGCATGGAGCCGATGGTCGCTCCACCATGTTGCACTGGGCCACGGGCACGACTCTCTTCAGGTTCCGGGAGAACCTCCTGGGCTACTGCTGGCCTGCCATGTGTCCACATCGGCCCAGTCTTCGGGGGCGGTATTGACGGGATCGTCGACGGTCAGGGAATATCCTGAGCCGTCGG
This sequence comes from uncultured Phycisphaerae bacterium, assembly GCA_965603505.1. GTDB lineage: Bacteria > Planctomycetota > Phycisphaerae > Sedimentisphaerales > Anaerobacaceae > PLanc-01. The sequence goes on from CBFDDG010000105.1 coordinate 7,097, forward strand.
TACTCTCATACCAGTCGTCCTCGTATCGGAAATCAAGAATAGTCTGACCGATGGCATCGAGCAGTCTGATCCTCTCGCCGCCGTTGTCAAGCCTACCGCTGTATTGGCCTGCGACATTCAGGCCTTGGCCGTATTTGGCCTCGAACGCGATCTGGTCCTGGACCACCAGCACATACCCGCCGGCGGGAAGCTCCAGGTCCCCGAAAAGGAAATCAACACCGTCATCAAAGCTTGCCAAATCCAGATTTATGGCCTGCATCCCAATGTTCCTGAGCTCTATGAATTCGGTATTGGCGTCACCAGGGTCACCCGTATCCTGCGGATGGTACATGATCTCTGTGATGCGAAGACTCTCGGCGACGGGGCCGACGGAAAATATCGCTTCGTTCAGCGCACTCCATTGACCACTCTTGAGCACGCGCGTCTTGACGCGCCGACTGCGGTCCAATGTCACCGCCTCGGTGTACTGGATTGCATCTGGCGAGACAGTACCGCCGGACGTGGTGCTCGTGCGAAGTTCCAGCTCGACCGAGATCAGCAGGTCACTACTATCATTGCCGTTGTTCATACCCTGGATCGCCAGGATGTTGCCACCTGGTTGCAGCGCGTCCATATGCTCAGCGATATCAAAGGCGATAAGATTCACGGCCTGGGAATCGGAATGGCTACTGGTCCCATCGGAATTCCAATCTGGAATCTCCGTGAAGTTCTCCCGCTCAACCTCATGACCGTTGAGCCAAGCCACAAACGCATCATCATAGCGAATCTTGAGTAACAACGAGTCGTAGGAAGCGGGATCCACATCGAGTGTGAATGGCATTCGGATATAGCAGGTGCTGTGTTTGTCGTACATCTGAGATTGGAGGTCAAGATGAATAAGATCCTCGTAGCCGCTGCCGGCCTCATACCCAACTCCGCCGGGGCCGCCCCATGATTCGCTCCAACTCGAATCGTCAAACTGTCCGCCGCCTCTCCAATTCTCGTCGATGTGGCTCATTGGCACGAGCACTCTCTTGAGGTCACTCTCCTCCACAAGTATGAGGCTGTCGGCCTGCTGGGGGGGAGAGGACGCGCGTAGATCGGAGCCGTCCAGAGTATAGTAGATGATGCCCGATGAATTCGGATTCGACAGTGTCAGTTGGAAATAGGAAGCGACCGCCCCGCCACGGACGTCGAAGACCGGTGGATCGATATTGGGATAGAAGCCCTCATTCCGCAAAGAGTCGATGAACTTGGCGACGTTGTCTGCCATGAAGCCAGGTCCGATAGTCTCGGCCTCGGCGGCGACCCAGTCTACATCTCTCGTTCTTCTCGGCTTTCCGACAGTTATCAGTGAATCGCCCCAGCGGGCCGACTCGGCCACGATGGCGTCGCGAATAGAGTCGTTCAGCCTAAGGTATCGGTCGATGCAGTTCTGGTCGGTCAAGACTCCTTGGTGAAACAGATGCTTGTACACCCGGTCGGCGAACAGCATCATAAAGTCGCTGTTGGCCCTGAGGCTGTGCCAGATGGCGGCAATCGTCGGGCCACCGTTATCACCGCTGCGAAAGTGCGGCGCCACCCAGCCATTGTTGTGTCCCCGCGTAGTCTCCCATGACCATTCGGCATCCCAGAGGAAGTACTCGAACGGCTCCGGTGGGTCATTGCGATTGGCGCCCCACCAGTTGTTGCCCGGCCAGTCACCCACGCCGCCGAACCACGACAGAATCACGTAGTCGATGTATGTCTCGACGTTAAGATACTCCCGCATCTCTGCGCAGTTGTCCGGATCCGACATGTCTCTGTTAACCAGCGTGTTCCTGAGGTAGTTGTAGCGGCTCGCATTGCCGCCGTGTGAACCGCCGTGGCTCACCGAATAGTAATCCTCGTCCTCGCCGCCCAGATGCAGCGCGGCGAATGCAGCGTCGGGACGTTCCACAGGATTATAGAGGCCCCAGTAGAGACCGTTGATGTAGAAGTGCACGAAGGTACCGTGCGATCCCACGCCGGACATGGCGATCTGCGTATCGCGGAACCATTGGTCCATGGTATACGTCGTCTTGTCGGGATTCCAGACCCTGGCCCAGGATCTGTTGTTGCCTCCGCGAAGGATGATCTTATTGATCGATTTGCGGGCCGAATCGCCGTTCAGCGGTGCCCTTTCGAAGAGATCAGATTTGAACTTGGAATCCCCATACGCGGCCCTGAAGTTCAGTCTCAAAGAGCGCTTGAGGCGGTCATGACTGTGAGGCTCAACACCGCAATCGGCCTGGATACTGTTGTCCGGGTCATCCGGATAGATCAGTTCGATCGATGCCGGGCTCTCGCCCGAACCCCAATAGTAGGTATCCATGGCGGCTCGACCGGTGACCAGGGACATTGTAGGGATGGCTTTGAGCGAATCAACGATCATCGAACTGTAAGCGGGATCGCCGAGGACAACGGGGTCCATCTCATAGTCGTGATATGCGTACTTGTTGCTCCCAAGCCAAGTCCAGGGATTCGGATATCCGGGGATGTTGGAAGGCTGTCGGATTACGTCGTTGGCAAAGATGTAGCTGTGCGTGTCCACATTGGTCTGGAGCCAGCCCGGTTTGTATGCGATGGTGCGAACGCAGGTGGTCGTGCTGATCGGGATGGGCCCGGTGTAGATCAGGCCGCTTGTGGGACTCGGAGCTGTGCCGTCGCTTGTGTAGCGAATCTGGGCTCCTTCAGTGGCGGTCGAGATGGTAAGCGCGAAAGGCGTATCATAGAAACCGCGATCCTGGCTGAATTTCGTGTCTGCGACGTTGCCCAGGTAGGCTTCGCGGTTGGCCGCCGCCGGCGTCGAAAAAGCCATATACTGCAGGTTCTGGTCGCCGTCGGGATACCGGCCATACGAGATGTCGGCGCGCTGATCGCCGAAGCTGAAACCGTCTATGAGAGTCCGGCCGTCGCGGTCAAACAGCCATACGCCGTCACCGTCGGCGTCCAGGCTGAAACTCGCGTGCAGGCCCGAATCCTGTTCATCGTCGTCCACCCAGATCAACAGAAACCCCCCAGCCGGAATGGTTGTTACCCCCGGGTCGCCGTGGGGGATCATCCACTTCGTAGGGTTGTTGGGCTCGTCCGTCAGGAACATGCCGCCAACGTCGATCGCATGATCGCCGACACTGTGAATCTCGATCCAGTCGTCGTATTCGTTCTGCGGATCCTTGGCCGTCTTCGTGTTTGAGGCCATGACCTCGTTGATGACAAGGGGCAGATCTGGGTGGCTCCAGTTGCCTGCCGGAAGACCCAGGTCGGATAGGTCGACCTCCTCGTCTCCCGTTAGATCGGCAGAATCGGCAGTCGATGCAAGGGACCGTTCGCTGAGAGCTGCAAGGTCCCCGAAACCGACCTCGCAGTCACCGTCGAGATCGCCGATCGGACAAATCCCTAAAGAATCACCGGTTGTCAGCGCTATCACTGAAATGATGATAAGTGTGACGTTTCTACACCCGTCTCTCACACACGACTTGTCGGCAGACACGTAAATTATCCTCGACACTACCGGGGCCTGACTTGATACACCTACCGCCTCCCTGCGCCGACTTCGCGACACATGCTCATGCTACCCCTATAGTATAGCAGGTGCACCACAGGCCGGTCAAGGCTGTATGTCGTCGCGATACTCACGATAGCCCATCTCTGAACGGTGATAAGAGGGAAGTCTGGACGAGGACGTACTCAGAGACGGCATGTCCGCTCCCTCGGCGACGTGTCGAAACGGGGGGATGAGTGGGTGGCCCCCACGGGCCGGATGGGGTGACGATCCTCTCGCCGTGCGAACAGGCCCGCCCCCCATTCCTGGTCCAGTCATGATGAGACTTCCTCGGTTCGTATGGTTCTCATGGCATTCATAGTGTCAGGATAATGCGGTCAGTCGCATGCAGCAAGCTCGTGCAAGTCCAGGGACAACAAGGCGGACGAGGCTTTTCGGGTGGGCAGCGGCCGGGACTTCACCGGATGCAATGCCGCAGTCGGTAGGCCGTTGGGGTGACGCCCTGCAATCGCGTGAAGACCCTGTTCAGTTGTTTGGTGCTGGAGAAGTCCATCTCTTCGGCGATCCGCGCGACCGTCCAATCCGTCTCGACCAGCATCGGCGCAATTCGATTGACGCGTTCCCTGAGGATCTGGGAATGTACGGATCGTCCGATGGCCTTCGAGAATCGTTGTTGCAGAGTCCGTCGAGACAGGGCGACCGCCTCGGCTACGTCGTCGACTTGCAGGGCGCGGTTCGAATGTTCACGGATGAACCGGATGGCATCGGAGACTCCCTGATCCTTGACAAGCAGGATGTTCGTTGAGCTTCGCGCCACGACGTGCGTCGGCTGTCCCTCGACGGTCGTCTCGCGACACGGCTCGCCGGCCATGACGCAGTCCAGCAGTTGCGCTGCCCGATAACCGAGTCTCTCAGCATCCAGGCAGATGCTGGAGAGAGCGGGGTTGGCCAGGCGGCAGATGAACTCATCGTTGTCGACGCCGATGATAGCCAC
>CBFDDG010000106.1:0-11580 GCA_965603505.1 uncultured Phycisphaerae bacterium
GGCGGGCCTTGAATCTCTCTGGCCGGTGCGTTGGCCGGGTAGCTGGTCAGACGCGCTGGCGTCGAGTCGCCTGGCGTGGTATTATGAAGGCTGTGGCGTGCAGGAGCACCGATTATGAAGTCAAATGGGAAATGTCGGATGAATACGATAACACATGAGGAACTTCGAGAAAGGGGGATGACATGAGACATTTTTGTAATTCATTGTTGCTTTGTGGGATTGCCTTCTTATGGCTACCTGCCGCCAACGCCCAGGACGTTGTCATACGACGCGTAACAGATCACGTTATTACGTTAAGTATGACAAATCTCGGCATGCATACCAATATTACGGTTATCGAGACACAGAAAGGATTGGTGGTTGTTGAGACGGAGATGACACCGGGCATCATGAAGATAATCAAAGAAGCCGCTGAAAGAAAGCTGGGTCGCAACGATTGGGTCTATGTAATCAATACTCATGGCCATCTTCATCACGCAGGAGGAAATTCTGCGTTCCCGGACGTCCAAATCATCGGACACGATAGAATGAATATGGATCGGCTCAAAAACACGCTCTCAACCGATCAGGGACGCAGGGGATACTGCGGCTTCATTGGTGTAGACACTGCACTCAAGCAATTGCGACGGAATCTGACTCAGGCAACCTTGACGCCGGCACAAAGAGAAACCCTACGCAGGAGACGTCGCTTTTGCGAGGCGCTTAAACGGGAAATCATGGCCGGCTTTGAGGTTCGCAATCCCACCATCACCTTTCGCGATCGCTATGAATTGGATTTGGGTGATGTACACCTGCGTTTGACAGACTGGGGTCCCGGCATACACCACAGTGCCCTTTTTGTGCATGTTGTGGAAGACAATCTACTGGTCGGTATGGGCATGGGCGAAGGAAGGTGGATACCCGGTTTTGTTGACCACAAACCCAGTTTAGAGGATATTCGTCGCGCGATTTCCATCTATGAAAGACTTTGCGACGAAAACTTCCCAATCGACGTCATGATCGGGATTCATAAGCCTCATTTGAATAGGTCGAGACAGGGTTTTCAAGAGTCACGCCTATACTTTCAAACACTGCTGGACGACCTGACCCAGGCACAGCAAGACGGGCTCTCGCTGGAGCAGGCCAAGGCAGAGTTTTCTTTGAACAAGCAACATGCCCGCTTTTGCAGCTACTTCACTTTGCCTGAGCCTGAGCGCAGAGAGAAACAGCACCAAGGAACCATAGATACAATCTGGGAATTATTGCAGAACGAAGGATCGTCTAACTCAAAGGGACAAAACAACTGATTGCGTCTTAAGGTACTTTCGCACCGCGTCTGTATCAGGTCTTAGAGAAGCAACAGGCTGACGGTGTGGGAACTCCCTAAACGTTTCAATGAACTTGCCAACGATCTGCCGGGCGGGAACGAACGTCCACATTTGATCGGCTACCCAGCGCAGGTACATTCATAACAGATCTCCTTTTCATGGGGTCCCTTTGCCCGTTTGATGATTGATGATTTACGATTGATGATTGTGACGGAGACCTTTGCATTGATGATTTACGATTTGCGATTGATGATTGGGTGAAGACTCGCGGCCTTCGGCTGCGACCGAGACCGACGCAGGCCAAGACGCGGGGGGGCAGTAGCCGCCGGCAGTCAAGAATCACAAATCAACAATCCAGAATCCGCAATCTGCAATCCCAGACTATTCCCATTCGATGGTGGCGGGGGGTTTGCTGGAGATGTCGTAGACGACGCGGTTGACGCCTCGGACCTCGTTGATGATCCGGCTGGAGATGGTGCCGAGGACGTCGTGCGGGATGTGCGAGAAGTCGGCGGTCATGAAGTCGGTCGTATCGACGGCGCGGATGGCGACGACGTTCTCGTAGCTGCGCTCGTCGCCCATGACGCCGACGGTGGAGACGGGGACGAGGACGGCCAGGGCCTGCGAGATCTTGCGATACAGGCCGGCGGCCCTGATCTCGTCGATGAGGATTTCGTCGGCGTGGCGGAGCACTTCGAGCCTCTGCGGCGTGACCTCGCCGAGGATGCGGACGGCCAGGCCCGGGCCCGGGAAGGGGTGACGCCAGACGACGTCTTCGGGCAGGCCGAGGTATTCGCCGACGAGGCGGACCTCGTCCTTGAAGAGGTCCCGCAGCGGCTCGATGAGCTCGAAGCCCAGCGCGGCGGGCAGGCCGCCGACGTTATGATGGAGCTTGATATTGGCGGCCGGCGCGTATGTGGCGAGGGCATCTTGCCCTTGCTCCTTTGCTTTGAACGATGAAGACAAGGGCGGGACGCCCTCGCCACGGGGGGAGCCTGACTCGATGACGTCCGGATAGAGCGTGCCCTGGGCGAGGAACTTGGCCTGGGGGATCTTGGCCGCTTCGGACTTGAAGGCCTCGATGAATTCGGCACCGATGATCTTTCGCTTCTGCTGCGGGTCGTTGACGCCGGCAAGTGCGGCGAGGAACTGCTCGGACCAGTCGACGACGCGCAGGTCGATGCGGAAGTGGTCGCGGAAAGTCGAGACGATGCTTTCGCGTTCGTTCTTTCGCAGCAGGCCGTTATCGACGAGGATGCAGACGAGCTGGTCGCCGATGGCCTCGTGGAGGAGAGAGGCGACGACGGAGGAGTCGACGCCGCCGCTGAGGCCGCAGATGACCCGGGCGTCGCCGACGCGTTGGCGGATGCTCTTGACGGCCTCGGAGACGAAGTCGCTCATCTTCCAGTCGCCGCGGCAGCCGCAGATGTCGTAGAGGAAATTCTTGAGGATCGCGGCGCCCCGGGGCGTGTGGCTGACTTCCGGGTGGAATTGCACGCCGAAGAACTTCTTGCGCCGGTGGCGGACGGCCGCGTGGGGGCAGGTCTTCGTCAGGGCGAGCGTGGCGAATTCCTTGCCGAGACTGCCGACCTGATCGCCGTGACTGGCCCAGACCAGCATCTCGTCGGGCAGGTTGGCGAAGAGGTCGCTTTTGTCGCGGATGGTCAGCGTGGCCCGGCCGTATTCGCGGCTCTTCGCGGCGATGATCTCGGCGCCGAGAATCTGGCAGCCGAGCTGCATGCCGTAGCAGATGCCGAGGATCGGGATGCCGAGGTCGAAGATCCCTTCGTCGCAGCGCGGGGCGTCGGGCTGATAGACGCTGGCGGGGCCGCCGGAGAGGATGATGCCCTTGAGCGGCATGGTCGACAGCTCGTCGGCGGAGGTGCCGGCGGGGCAGATGCGGGAATAGACATTGTGCTCGCGCACCCGGCGTGCAATGAGCTGGCCGTACTGGCTGCCGAAATCCAGGATGGCGATCATTTCACGAATCATGCGACCTCGACTGAGCGAAAGAGCGTTGGACCTATGGGACCGATGGGCCCCATGGGACCTATGCCGCTTCGCGGATTGTCAATCCTCAAACGGCAGACTCGCCGAATAATTCGGCGCTTCTTTGGTGATTTGAATGTCGTGGGGATGAGATTCGCTGACGCTGGCGGAGCTGATGCGGACGAACCGGCCCTTGCCCATCAGTTCCGGGATGCCTCGGGCGCCGCAATAGCCCATGCCGGCCCGCAAGCCGCCGACGAGCTGATAGACGAAATCGCCGAGCGTGCCGCGATAGGGCACTCGGCCCTCGACGCCTTCCGGGACGAGCTTGCCAACGTCGGTCTTGCTGCTCTGGCCGTAGCGCTCGGCGGAGCCTTTGACCATGGCGCCCAGCGAGCCCATGCCGCGGTATTCCTTGAACTGCCGGCCTTTGTAGATGACGAGCTGGCCGGGGCTTTCCTTCAGGCCCGCGAAGAGCGAGCCGATCATCACGCATGATGCGCCGGCGGCGATCGCTTTCGTGATGTCGCCGGACTGTCGGATGCCGCCATCGGCGATGACAGGGACGCCCTGCTTGTGCGCCGCTTCGGCGCAGGCCGTGATGGCGGAGATCTGCGGGACCCCGACGCCGGAGATGATCCGCGTGGTGCAGATCGCACCGGGGCCAATGCCGACCTTCACGGCGTCGGCGCCGGCGTCGATGAGCTCCTTGGCGGCGTCGGCCGTCGCGATGTTGCCGGCGATAACGTCGATTTTGTAGCTCTTCTTAATCTTCTTAACCGTGTCCACGACATTTTGCGAGTGCCCGTGAGCTGTATCGACGCAAATTATATCGGCGTCCGCCGCGATGAGGGCTTCGACGCGCTCGTAATCGAGCACGCTGACGGCGGCGCCGACGCGAAGGCGGCCGCGCTTGTCCCTGGCGGCCCTCGGGTACTGCTGGACGCGATCGATGTCCCTCATCGTGATCAGGCCGGCCAGCTCGCCCCTGCCGTTGATCAGGAGCAGCTTCTCGACCTTGTGCTTCTGCAGGATCGCCTTGGCTTGCTCGAGGCTGGTGCCCGCCGGCCCGGTGACCAGGTTGGTCTTCGTCATGACCGACCGGATCTCCAAGTCGTAATCGGGGAGGAATTTGAGATCTCTCCGGGTGAGAATTCCGACGAGCTTCTTGCCTTCCACGATGGGGATGCCGGAGACGTTCTGCTCGGTCATCAGTTCCTGCGCCCTTCGCACGGGCTGCTTGGGCGAGAGCGTAACCGGGTCGAGAATGACGCCGTGCTCGGACCGCTTGACCTTGGAAACCTCCCGTTTCTGGGCCTCGACGGAGAGGTTCTTGTGGATGATCCCGACGCCGCCTTCCTGGGCCAGGGCGATGGCCAGGGCGGCCTCGGTCACCGTATCCATGGCGGCCGAGACGATCGGGATATTGACGGCGACATTCTTCGTGAGTTTCGTGCTCGTGTCGGCCTGGCTCGGCACGATATCGCTCTTGCCCGGGATGAGCAGGACATCGTCAAAAGTAATGCCTTCGGCAACGATTTTGCTGTTGTTCATCGGCAGCTCCAAGAACACTTCCGCCCCGGTTATCCTTAAACGCGCTATTGTAATCACAGGCTGCAAAGGCGTCAAACGATTTCAGAGGGGATGTGAAAGCCAAAAAATGCCATGGAACCCGGAGGCATCCGGATGGTCCAAAATAGAAGGACCCTACGGCGTGTCTCGTGCGTATAATTATGGGGTGTGACGCGGTATGCCGGAATTACCGGGGCTGGCAGGCCGTGCGGCCACGACCGGAACGGCCATTTTGTCCCGAACATGGGCCTATCGAGGCCGGTATGCATAGTCAGAATCTGTAGGCGGTAACGGTTGTCGGAACCGAGCCTGATGAGAGTTGGGGGATTTTGGAGAGTACTGATGAAGATGAGCCTGTGGAAAAGCCCGATTTTCGCGGCCGTGGCGGTTGCCGCCCTGGCAGCAGGAACGGTCCTAGTCGCCGGATACGTGGATAGACCAAGCCAGGCCACCCAGGTGGCCGCCGAAGGCAAGTGCGGCGACTGCCCCTTGCTGAATACGGAGGAATGCTGCAAAGTGACCGGCACCTGTGCGAATCCCCAGAATTGCGAAGGGGATTGCCTCGCCGAGGCGGGTGCGGGTTCCTGTGCCGGCAAAAAGGATGCCTGTTGCGAAGGTACGCCGGAAGGTGCCCCGGCCTGCTGCGGCCAGGAAGAGCCCCCAGCCGGCGCCTGCCCGATCTCGGGCTGTGAAGGCCCGGCCCAAAGCCCTTGCGGCTCAGGCGGAGCCTGTACCCTCGCGAAGTAATTGGGGGGCGACAAAAAAGATAGAACGCGAGTCCGACTCGAAACTTGATTGCAAGCACACGGCACACACGTGCCCGAGCCACACACGACGGCGGGCAGGCATCGTCTCTGACGAAGTCCTCCATGCCCGCCCGCCGGGCCAGCAAGGAAGCTGGCTTTTTTTATGGGGCGCGGCCAGAGGCCAACAGTCCCCTCCATCTACCTTATCACCCAGCAGAACGGTGCAGTCGGTGCAGGGGTCAAAACGCGTCCCAAGCGGAGCCGAGGGAAGCCAGGGCCCCCGGTCCGGCCGCCCCTCACCCCTCTCGAATGTCCGCCTGCGGATTTCCCCGCCATCTGAACTTCCCGGCCCCGGCCAGCGCTGGCTTATCACGTATCACTTCTCGCCCCTTTGTCCTTGCATTTCCACTGGATTCCGGCTACCATGGGGCCGGAAACCTTGAGACGCGTGTGCTTTGTGAAATGGAAAAGAAAGTCGTGGTGGGTGCCATGTTGCCATCAGGCTGGCCCGCACGCATAACGAGCCAGAAACGAGTATGGCAGCCGCAAGCCCCTCGTGGCTGGGGTCCTTATCCAGAGACAACCTTGTGAACGTTACCGCAAAGCGTTATGATGAACTCGAAGACACGACAGAGACGGGCCCTTGAGTTGTCTTATGAAGCTGAAGATTCCTGTTAATCCTGAGAATTTGAGGTGGGCGAGGGAGAGCGCTAATCTTCCTATAGATGACGTCGCAGGTCGCATGAACAAGGATCCGGGCATTATCGAGGAATGGGAAGATGGGATCAGTTCTCCTACCTACATTCAGCTGGAGAAGCTGGCATACGAGGTGTACAAACGCCCCATCGCAGTCTTCTTCTTTCCCGAACCTCCGGAAGAAATCAGCCCGCGAACGTCATTCAGGACATTGCCCGAGATCGAGATTGAGCAACTGTCCCCCAGATTGCTGCATCTGTTCAGACAGGCTCAGGCGATGCAGGCAAACCTTCGTGAACTCAACGACGGGCGGAATCCGGCGGATAGGAAGATCTTCAGAGACCTGCAGTTCGGACCACGCAGTAACCTTCGTTCTATAGTCGAGACCGTCCGCGAGTATCTGGGGGTAAGTCTTCAGACGCAGACAGCCTGGAAGGACACGAATGCGGCCTTGAAGGAATGGCGCGAAGTCATAGAGGCCAACGGGGTTTTTGTGTTCAAAGATGCATTTCGGCAAGACGACATATTCGGGTTCTGTGTGTACGACGATGAATTCCCTGTTATCTACATCAACAACTCTACAGCATCAGCCGGACGCCAGATATTCACCCTTTTCCACGAGCTGACTCATCTTCTTTTGAAAACCGGCGGCATAGATAGGGACGACAGAACACTCCTGAGGCGTGTGGCAGGCGACAGCAGGAGGATAGAGATTCTCTGCAATCAATTTGTCGGCGAATTTCTGGTTCCCGCGAGTGATTTCGATGAGCAAGTTTCAGGTAGTGCAATCAACGACGAAATCGTCGGCAAGCTTGCCAATAGGTACAAAGTCAGTTGGGAAGTCGTGCTCAGGAGATGCTTGGATAAACGCCTAATCAGTCAGCAATACTATCATGCGAAGAGACAGGAGGCGATAGAAAAGGCAGCGAGGAAACGCTATGGTACCCAGGGAGGAAACTATTACTATAATCAGGCCCTTTACCTCGGGAATAGCTACTTGAGTTTGGTGTTCAGCAGATACTACCAGGGGAAGTTTCCTGTGCAGCAGTTGGCAGAGTATCTGAACGTGAAAGTCAACCATATTCCGGACTTGGAAGCGGTGTTTCTTGGGAGAGGCTGAGCCGGGCAATGTATGTATTTGATAATAGCAGTCTTCGCGTGATATGCGAGAGCTACTACCCAGCAAGATTCCCATCACTGTGGGAGAAATTCGATAAGCTCGTTTCCGAGGGAAGAGTCACGTCAGTTCGTGAGGTCTACAAAGAGATAGAGAGATGGAATCCCAGCCGTAGGCTCGTGCAGTGGGCAGCGGATCACAAGAACCTCTTCCCGACGTCTTCACCGGAAGAACTGCGATTCGTGAATCAGATATTCTCTATCAAGCACTTCCAGGGGCTGATAGAGAGAAAGAACATCTTGGAGGGAGCCCCGGCTGCCGATCCGTTCGTTATTGCCAGGGCCAAGGTCATCCGAGGCATCGTGGTCACACAAGAGCAACTCAAGGAACACGCCGCAAAAATCCCCAATGTGTGCGCGTATTTCGGGATTGACTACACCGATCTGGAAGGTTTCATGGAACGCGAGAAGTGGGAATTCTAGCGGGGAACGAGCGCCACCTATTAGCGGTGTGTGAAAGCCCAGAAACCGGCGCCTGCCACCGGTAGTCCCCGGGTCAGGTGTCCGCAAGTCTGTTCGACTAACCTGCCTCGGCGAAGGTAACCACGGAGACGGTCTTCCGTTTGGCGATGCTATTCTCGATATACGGTCAAACACACGCCGCTTCGAAAAGGGACGTCCAAAGCATCAAGCCATAAGCCAGATTACCGCAAGCACGGTCGGTTGTGCCAGATATTTGTCATGTGGCCGGTGGGGATGAAGGTCATACATGCACAATTCAATCAGGCAACAATCCAGGGTGCGCGGTACCGCAGCGGGCGAAGCACGGTATAATCACCTCTCTGAATCGAACATAGCCCTGTCCAAGGAAGGGATGCGGAACGAACTGCGGATAGCCATCCTGGAATGGTGTGGCAAAGTTCAGAGACAGGTGCCTATCCCCGGTAGCCAAGTGACTGTCGGAAGTTATTCCCCTCCTTGAAGTCCGGGCTTACGCTTCCAAGTTAGCACGATTCCCTCTCCCGGAAGCATCCAATCGTTGGTGGACACCTTGATTCCGCTGTGAAAACGCTGGACAGACTCTTCACCCGCGAAGTCACCGCTGACGCGTCGATTGCTGCTAAACCAAGTATAATCGTACTCGAACTCGGGACGGTAGTGGAGAGCACACGAGTATGCGTGTGTCGGATAACGGACCACCTGATAGTCACAGTCCTCCGACTTCTCATAGAGAACTTCAATGGTCACCCTGGCGTCGATCTCGCCGGGAACCTGAATCTCGTGGTCAAACTCGAAGAGCACCTGCGCGGGGATAGTGTCGCCTATTCTTCTATTCTTGACGTCACTCCGAGCAAATCTTTGCTCAGCAAAGGCCGCTGTGAACTCAGCCAGGAGGTCCGAATCCTGGATGTGAACCGCAACGGGTGCACTCAATAGATACACGAGTCGATATCGGAACGAGCGCAGAGACTCATCCAGGTGGTGAGCTACGGCGCGAAAGGTGATCAGCGTGCTCTCACGGACTAGACTCGGGTACTTGCCATCCGGTTCAAGCGTCGTCTGTAGTTGGTAATTGTGAAAGTGGACCGTTCGGTGGGCTTGATCTGCGCTGGAACACAGTTGTCGCTGCAGACTTGAGACGATGTCTTGAGCGCCTGGCGACGTGCGTATGAGGGCGAGCTCGCGCGTGATTGCTTCCTGGACGTCCGGCGAGAGCAATCGCACGATCCGCCCCTGAGCCAGGAGCTCTGCGAAGGTACCCGCAAGCTTCGCCCTTACATCAGGGAGAGAAAAGAAGACTGTGCCGACGACCGCAGCGAAGACGAGACCCGATAGCGTAAACAACAGATTCGCGACGACGGCGCGCGCTGGCTCCCGTTGGCTATCGGCTGGTTGTACCCAGAAAGCAATGGCCAGCAGAACCGTGGACACAATAAACAGGACTGCTACGTAGACGACAGAAGAGTGTGTGCCGAGCCAACTCTCGGTGGCAGGAGGTTCCGATTCCGACGTCATTCGTCGCGAGATTCTCCATGCACGACGTTTCCAGGCCATTCTGCACCTTCGAATAGCTTATGATATCAGACCGTCTTCTGAATCCCGGAAACCTAACGTTGCGTTCACATATCCTACCGCCACTATCGTGAAGAATCCAAGGATTTCTGCTCACGGTTCTCTCTCGCCCTGCTGTGTGGAATTGAAGGCGTTTGGCATGCCCTGTAGGAAAGCTTCTTGGCGTTGTGAATACCAAGACTCGCACCCTCGTTTTTGGTTACGTATGGGCTTTCCAATTCTATCGGGCAACAATCCAGAGTGCTCGCTGCCGCAGGGAGCGAGGCACGGTGTAATCAACCCTCTAACTGGAATGGACGGCGCGTGGGAAGAAAGGAATTGAGAGGTTGGCACCATGAGCAGACTTCAGCCTGCATTCAGCTATGTGGTCTTGTGGCTCGTGGATGGCGCCGGGGAATCGGGTTTGGTTGCTCGATTTGAGGGGGGCGGGGGCGTATAATCGAGAAAGAAATCTTGGGTCTCGCGCCCATTTTCTGGGTCGGGGAAGGCTCTCGCGAAGGCATCGGCCGGTGGACTCGCCTCGGCCAGGGGCCGGCCTGATCGACGATGTCCGCATCCGTTCGACTTCGCTCAGGACAGGTTCTACAACCGGGCCGTGAAGCCGTAACGGGAACTGGCCACACGCCAAACTCACAAGGGCCGGCCATTTATCAGGGGTGTGTAAAAGTCCAGAAGGCGGCGACTATCACCAGTTGTCACCAGAGTAGGTGTCCGCGAGCGCGCTTGGCTAACTTGCCTGGGCGAAGGTGACCACGGAGACAGTTTTGCGTTTGGCGATGCTCCTGCGGTGCAGTTTGATCCGCTCGATTTCATGCAGCGTTTCGGCCGTGAGGTAACTCTCGCCGCAATGGGGACAACTGACAACGGGAACATTCTCAATAACGAGTAACTGGGCGCCTTTGCCGTAGCTTCGCGTGGTATGGCGTATTCGGGCCGCCCTCTTTCCACAACAATCACAAACCATCTTGCCTACTCTCGATATACAGTTATGAAGACGAGCTTTCCGGTTTGGCCGAGTCTGGCGACTACGGCCGCACGGCCGCCGCCAAGGGCCTTGCCTCGAATGACGTACTTTCGCTCGCCGGCCTTCACGTCCTTCTGCCGCTCGACGATTGTGCCAGTGAGTACAACACTTTCCACGTCGAAGACGGTCAGGTCGTCGTCATCCATTTCCTCTTCGGCGTGAATCGTCATTACATACTGGCGACTTCGAATTCGATCCCTCATCTGCTTCAATATGCGGTCAAACACAACCGGCTCCGCAAAGACACGTCCAATTCATCAACCAGATTACCACAGGCAGGGTCGTTCGTGCCAGATATTTCTGGTGTGGGCGCCGGGGGGGAATCGGTTTGGGCTGCTCGATTTGAGGGGGTCGGGGGCGTATAATCGGGGAGAAATTTTGGGTTTTGCGCCCATTTTCCGTTCTGGGGCGGGTCTTTGAGGTAAAGACGGGCCCGCAGGGTTGGAAGGGCCTTTCGCAAGGGATCGTCGGGTGGAAGATCAGCCGGACAGAATGTTGGTCGAGCAGGCCGTCGGAGGCGACGGGGACGGCTTTACGGAGCTTTGCCGGCGGTACTACGGGGCGCTCGTCGCGATCGGCCACTCGATCCTCGGCGACCGGCATTTGGCCGAGGACGCTGCCCAGCAGGCATTCGCCAAGGCGGCGGTGAACCTGCCGAAGCTACGGAAGGCGGACCAGTTCGGCCGGTGGGTCGCGGCGATCTGCCGCAATGAGGCCAGAGACCTGGCCCGGGCCCGTCCGGTCGTCCGCATGGATGGCGAGATGCCGGCGGCGGAACCTGAATCCGACCGCCTGGCGGTTGCGGAGGTGGTGAAGAAGGCCCTGGGCCGGCTTTCGTCCGAGGCCCGAGAGGTGGTGTTTCTGAGGTTTTACGATGGTCTCTCTTACGACCAGATCTCGGGGGTTCTCGGGATCTCCGAGCAGGCAATCAACGGCCGATTGCGGCGGGCCAAAAGGAAACTGGCCGAGCACCTGCGCCGCGACGGCTTCGGTGAGGTGAACCTATGAGCGAGCAAAAGAAAGATGAACAGTGGCTCGATGCCGAGCTTCGGCAGGT
>CBFDDG010000107.1:0-11555 GCA_965603505.1 uncultured Phycisphaerae bacterium
CGTTTCTTCCTGTACGGCTGGTCCGTGGGGCAGGTCTTCGACGACCTACAGGCAGGGGGCATCCGGCCCGGGTTCGATCAGGAATCGCGCGGGTCTAACCAGTGGGCGGTTTCGCCGAGACGAAGCGCCGAAGGCGCCGCCATTCTCTATATCGATCCTCACCTGTCGTGGTGGGGCCCCTCACGGTTCTGGGAGTTTCGCATCCACGCCGGCGAGCTGCACGGCAGCGGCGTCACCTTGCCCGGCTGCCCGTATATCGGCCTTGGCCACAATGCGGATGTAGCCTGGGCAATGACCACGGGCGGCCCCGACACGGCCGATGTGTACGAGCTGACGCTCAAGGAAGGCGATCCCACGAAGTACCTGTATGACGGGCAATGGCGGGCGTTGAATCGCCGGGAAGTGACCCTGGAAGTCAAGGGGACCGGGCCCCAGAAGATCACAATCTGGTCGTCCCACCACGGCCCCATCGTGGCGATGCGACAGGGCAAGGCCTACGCAGCTAAGATGGCGTACGCCGAGGAGGTGCAGGTCGCGGAGGCTTGGTACGAGTTTAACATGGCCGCGAACTTCTCCGGAGCCATGAAGGCCCTGAGCACCCGGCAGCTCTTTCCGCAGAATGTCATGGTGGCAGACACCTCCGGCAACATCTACTACCAGCGCACCGGCCGCGTGCCGCGCCGGCCGGCCGACTACGACTGGTCGAGGCCTGTGGACGGCTCCACCTCTGCAACGGAATGGCAGGGGCTGCACCCGGCCTGCGATCATCTCCAGGTGCTCAATCCGCCGCAGGGATACATGCAGAACTGCAACATCCCGCCGGACGTGATGATGGTGGACAGCCCGTTTTCGCCGGACAAGACCGTGTCGTATCTCTACGGCTCCTCCGGCGGTTACACCAATCAGCGAGGCGCTCGAGCCGTCCAGCTTCTGCACGCGGATTCGTGCATCACCGTGGAAGAGGCCCTGGCCTATGCGACCGATGTGCATCCGTACGGAGTCGAACGGTGGCTCGAAGTATTGAAACGCGCCCACGCCGGATTTGGCGCGCTTCATCAGTCCGATTCGGATTATGCGACGGGGATCGAAGAGATGCTGTCATGGGACGGACAGTTGCGCCGCGACTCGGGCGCTGCACTGAAGTACTACTATTGGCGCAAGCAACTTGTCGAGGATCACGGTGCCGAAGCGGTGTCCTATGCGGCCAGCCAGATCGACTATTTTCTCGGCGCTCTGGGCGAGCCTGTACCGGAGATTGGTGTCGGCGACATGGAGCTTGAGGCCGCCGCCGATTCGTTCGCCGGCGCGATGGCCTGGCTCAAAGCGGATCACGGCTCCCTTGAGGCCGTGTACGGCGATACGTTCCGGGTGGGTCGCGACGAGCTCTCGTGGCCCCTTGGTGGAGGCGGCGGCAATGGGCTGACGACGCTGCGCAATGTATCCTACGAGCGGACGCGGGACGACCACACGCGCTGGGGACGGAGCGGTCAGACCTCCACGCAAATCGTCGTATTGAGCAAGCCCGTGCGGAGCTGGACCTATGTCCCGATCGGCCAGAGCGACCGTCCGAGCTCGCCTCATTACCGCGATCAGGCGGAGAAGCTCTTCAGCCCGCGCACGCTCAAGCCCACGTCGTGGCTGCCGGAGCAGTTGGCGGAGCACATCGAATCTCGAACGCTCCTCGCAGATGATTAACAAAGACGCCCGATTCCCTTGAATAATCCCGGATCTCCCAAGTAGTTGGTGACATGCAAACGGGATCTTGATAGCATAGAGCTTATGGAGGCCGTTCACGCCAGTCTGACTGTTCTGATGTGGAGAACCCAATGGGTGACTCCACCGGTGGGTCGCGCGGACCAAGAAGGGAGCACACACTGTGGATGACCATGAGAATGCAACCATCTCGTCGGGGACGCAGGATGTTGCACGCCAATCGCCTGCGCGGACGTTGTTTGCCGAGCGGACACTCGCGTACCAGGAGAATCAGACCAGAACCAAGGGAGACGTGCTCGGAACAGGCCTCGGAATCCTGGCAATAGGCCTCCTGGTCACGGTCGCGTGTGGCGTCGGGCTCTTTCTCGTGGGCGGGTTCTGGGTCTTTATTCTGGGAACGCTCATAGGCATTGTCCTGATAGTCGTGGCCCCGGTCGTTCTGCTCGTGGGGGCGCTAAGCCCAACCAAGAAGGTTTCTTGTCCCTCGTGCCGGGCGGAACATCGTGTCCTCAGATCGACACAGAAGTACATTTGCCCCAAATGCCTCGAACTACTTCGTCTTGGGAAAGGCCCTGTCTGTCATATGGCGTTCGTTACATGCCCGTACTGTGATCACAAGGCGGCCGTATCCGAGGATCACGGTCTCTTTGTCTGCAGCAACTGTGGCTTGTTGTGCACGTCTAACGGAGATCGCCAATCGACTGAGGACACCAACTGTCCGACGTGCGGCAGGGTAGTGCCGGAAGAGGCGCTCTACTGTGTCTCGTGCGACTCCACTCTCAAGACGGGCCTTCCGGCGCCTCCGTCCGAGGATCCCGGTCTGGCGTACGATGAGGACTGGGTGGCTGGAAAGGATGCGGTTGGACATTTTCACTTCGCGCGAGTGCTATTGGAGCAGATACGCGCAGAGACCCCGTGCCCCCCATCCACTAGGCACGAGGAATCCCCGATCAGGCAAATCGAAAAAGCCCTGCTATCACTTGGGCAAGTCGCAGCCGATCCGAATACCCGTCCGCGATGCCTGGTGATACTGCCGGACGTGGACCAGGTGTATGCACGGGTGCTTCGCTGGGAGCTCGACGTGGCCGAGATACGCTTGTCTGCAAAGGAGTTGACGCCCGTCATTAAGGAGGTAATAGAGGTTATCGCTTATGAAATCCCCACAGACGAACAGCACATATCTGCTCGTCGACAATTAGAAACGCTACTCGGCGATGCCGTTCGGTCCACCGGCAGCATCGGAAAATGGAGTGACAAACTCCTGGTGTGGAGGAAGGAACAGACAACCAAAAGCAGCATCTCCGTATTCACGACGCAGGATGTCGACTTCTACGTGCTGGCAGGGTGCGAAGGCCTCCGGAATGAAGTCGCACGATTCTCGCAGTGGTTGAAAAGCAGAGGCCTTGGCATGCCGGAATCGCTACTCCCAAGCCCGGCCTGTGACACACAGCAGCCGAGGGATGCCGGCCTTGCCCAAGGCACTGCTCCAGGTGCGGCGGCAACGGAAAGCGACGTCTGCCGACTCGACATCGAGAGCCAAATCTTGCCTGTTTTGCAGAAGCATCGCTCCGCAAACGGTCTATTCATTGCCCCGGACATCCCACAGGACAAACTGAAGACAGCCATGCTCAACTGCAACGTGCCGGGCCATGAGGAAATTGCAGCACTGATCGACTGTACAGTGTGGGGGTCCGCCAAGAACTGTCTGCTCGTTGGCCTGTTCGGCTTGTACATGCATAATGGACGGACAGGAAAGAAACCGGGTCCGACATACATCCCGTACCTATCCTTTGCCCGTGGACGAGTACGGAAGGAAGGTCGCTATGAGATCGCGTTTGACGACGATCACTTCCTGGACGTGTCTGGGTGCGGTATGCCTAAAGATACGCTGTTGGTTCTCCTGTCTGAATTGCAGAGTCTCTGTCGAGTGAAAGCTGACGCTTCGAACACTACATAGGGACGATGGGGCCTAACAGCACTACCGAAGTTGTGGATGCAACATTGCATGACCTAGATGACCCGCAGGAGCGGCTCCTGATGGTCCATGTTCGCGGAGTTGTGTCCGAGGAATGCATCCGTGCCATTATGGAAGCTGCCGAGAACGTGGGAATCAGGAGAAGCGAAGATGATATAAGCCTAATCTCCATTTTGCAGAACTCTTGTAAGGAGTATCGGATGGACTATACGTACCAGGATATCGCCAAGATGATCGATCATTCCCTGCTGAACCCGACGCTGTCTGAGCGCGAACTGGAGCAGGGCTGCGAGCTGGCTCTGGCGTATGACGTCGCCAGCGTCTGCATCATGCCGTACTATCTCAAACGCTGCGCCCAGATCCTCAAGGGCAGCACCGTGCAGGCGAGCACGACCATCGGATTCCCTCACGGCGGGCATACGACGGCCGTCAAGCTCGCCGAAGCGAAGCAGGCCCTCGCCGACGGCGGGCAGGAGCTGGATATGGTCGTCAACATCAGCAAGGTCCTCAGCGACGACTGGGAGTACGTCCGCTCCGATATCGCGGCCATCGTCTACGCCACGCATCAGCAGGGTCAGAAGGTCAAAGTGATCTTCGAGAACTGCTACCTGAACGACGATCAGAAGATCAAGCTGTGTGAGATTTGCGGAGAGCTGGGAACCGACTGGGTGAAGACCTCCACCGGCTATGGCACGGGCGGTGCCACCATCGAAGACCTCAAGCTCATGCGGCAGCATTCGCCAACATCCGTGCAGGTCAAGGCAGCCGGAGGCGTCCGCGACCTCGACAAGCTTCTGGAAGTCCGCGCCCTCGGCGTCACGCGTGTCGGTGCCAGCCGCACGGCGGACATGCTCGACGAATGCAAACGCCGCCTCGGCATCGCGTAAACCGGGAATCGCCTGCATCGCGGCCAAGTGGAACACCCGCGTTCCTCCAGGCACTTGGCGCATCTGCGACAGCAGTTGTGGCGTAGGGTGGGCTATGCCCACCATCCACCTGACGGCGTGAACATCACCGGCGGATCAGGGAATCGGAACTCTCACTCAGTTCTCCGGCACTTGTCCGTCGGGCAGTTCCGAGAGGAGAATATTTTCGTGGTCGTCGAAGCTCCAGACACTGACGACGCCGCTGGGCTCCTTGATCTCGACGACCTTGCGGGGCACGAGCTTCGTGCCGTTCCAGACCCAGCGGACCTTGACCTCGCCGTACATTACGTCCTTGTAGTTCAGATTGCCGGCGTTGCGCGCATCGACCATGGCGATCCGCTTCGTTTGGGGCGGCGGAACGTTCGATGGGGCCGAAGTCTCCTCTGAGCGGGCGCTGTCCGGCCCTGCAGGATGGGTATCCGCCCCAGATATGGACGAGGACCCTGAAGGCGTGGAGTCCGTGTCCGGGTCCGGCTGCGGCATGGCCGGGCCGGACACCTCGAACGCCGGTGCCGTATCGATGCGGACATCCGCGTTCCCGGACGTTGGCGGCCGGCTGCAGAAGATCAGCACGAGCAGCGCTGCGAAGATGATAACCAACTCCAGTCTTGTAGGTCGTTCGAACATATGCGGTTGTCCTACTGGCGCCTCGTCACACTCACCCCGCTCTACCCCCGATAATCCCGGCCATCTCGGAACGGCAGACCGGTGCACGATCCATGCAGAGATATCGGCACTTTCTCGGGCCTCAATTAAAGTATAGGCCAGATTTTCGCATCCGCCAATTCGTGATCGAGGTGGTCTTCGGGGCCGACGGGCTGCATTACCGATCGTGCGGGGCGTTGGACTCGTCGGGAGCGAAGTAGTGGAGAGGAGGGTAATGCATCTCGCCGATGGTGAAGTATCCAGCGCCCCGGCTGTCGAAGCAGATGCCCTCGCCCTGCGGCTCATCGATCAGAGGAGGTCGAATCTGCTTGCCGGCGAAGGCACGCCACAGCGGCTCGCCGGCCGGGCGGACCCATAATGAGGCGTTGAACATGCCGCGGACGATCACGCGCCGGCCGTCGGGCGAGACGTCGCCGGCCACGGCAAACCCCCACGGCATCATGGCGACCTGTTCCATCTTGATTTGCTGTGTCGTCGATTGGGGAAATGCCGCGCGATAGACCCTGGAGCGCAGCTCGCGTTTGGAGATGATGTAGATGTCACGGGTCAGCGGATCGACGAGAAGCGTCTCGGCGTCCCGCGGCCCATCCGGGTACGTGAGCCGGATCGCCTCGGCCGAACCGGTAGCCATTGGTTCAAATGACGCTGCGGCGCCAACCCTCGGTTCAGGGACACGGTAGACAATGATCTCACGATATACCCCCCGGTTGTCCCCGATGTCGCCGATGTAAAGGTAGTGCTGATTCGGATCGGGCCCCGGCCCGATGGCGATATCCTCCCAGTCCCGGCACCGCGCGCCGTCGATGTTGCACACGCCAAGGAACTCACCCTTCGCGCTAATAGCATAGATCCGGGCGGCGTCGCCTGAATCATTGTGCACCCAGAGCACGCCGGGATTCCGGCGGCTGGCGACAATCCCAGACGCTTCTCGCACGAGGTCGCTCCGGATGATTCCCGCCTGCCGGCCCGGAAGGAAGGCATCGGATCGCGCGAACGATGTACAGGAAGCGGTCAAGGACACCAGCAACCAGGTGACATGGATGAGGGCACGCTGTCTGTGGATCATTCCTTCCTCGGGATCTGCGGGATGAGCCAGGCGAGAAACGCATCCGTGCTGCGGGTCTGGATCAAGATCTTGCCCGGCCCGGTGAGGCGGCAGACGAGACCCTCACCACTGAAAAGCGTGGACTTGAGTCCGCCGACCCTCTGGACGTGGTAGCCGACAGTTTCCTCGAACGCAACCATATGGCCGGTATCGACGATGTACTCCTGCCCCGGCTCCAGGTCGACGGGATGCACCGCTCCGTAGCTCGACAGAAAGACCGAGCCCGTGCCAGCCAGCTTCAAGAGGAACAGGCCCTCGCGGGAGAAGAAGGTCTTCGCGCCACCCCATTTCGTGTCCACGTCGATCTCGGGCGAGCAGGCGATATACGCGCCGGATTGGGCGTAGATCGTGCCGCCGCTCAGTTCCATCGCGTGAATGTCGCCCGGCAGCGCGGGAGCGAATGTCACCTCGCCCGGCTGGCTCGCCCGGAACGTATTGACGAAGAAGCTCTCGCCGCCGAGCACTTTCCTCTTGAGGGCCCCGAAGACGCCGCCCCTCGCTTTCGTCTCCATCTCGATCCCGCTGGACATGCTTACCATCGCCCCGGCTTCCGCCGCGATGGATTCGCCCTGTTGCAGACCCACCCGCAGCAGCGAATACGACGGCCGATAGAGAACCTCATGTTCCATGTGCTGCTCCTTTTCTCGATCATCTCATGACTTTACACGTGCATCGCATTGTACCTGCGTCTGAGTGGCGAATCAAACGAATGCCGGCGCACCAGGCAAAAAAGGCCGTGCGCATCGCCCGGCGCAAGCCGTTGCATTTGCGGGACCAGCGTTTATACTTACCCGTGGTGCCCCTTTGAACGATTGAGGCGTCGTGTTTGTGCCGAAACGTAAGCAATGAGCGGAAAGGTTGTGAGTCGATGCGCAAAGCTATTGTAGTGTCGTGTTCCCTCCTTGTGTTTTGTCTGGCCGGCAGAGTTGCAGGCCAACCCTATGTTCGCGTAAGTCCCCGCGACGCTCGCTACTTCGAGCTGTCCGACGGGCAGCCGTACGTTCCCATCGGGCTGAACATGATCGCTCCGCCCGGCCGTGAAGAGGGTGAGGCACTCGCGCGGATGGAGGACTGGATGCGCCGGCTTTCGGAGAACGGAGGCAACTTCATTCGCCTATGGCTGAGCAATCCGTTCTTCGATATCGAACATGCGAAGAGCGGCATATATGACGAGCAGAAGGCCAAGCGGATCGACGCTGTGCTCGCTCTGGCCCGCAAGTACGACCTCCGCGTGAAAATGACCCTGGAGCATTTTCGCCACCTCGGCGACGGCCGGCAGTCGTGGGCCGCTAAGCCGATTCATCACGTATCCAACGGCGGTCCGGCCAGAGACATTGTCGACTTCTTCGCGAACGAGGCGTCGCGCGCCCAGTTCAAGGCAAAGCTGGACTGGTACGCGCGACGATACGGCGACGATCCGACGATCTTCGCGTGGGAGCTCTGGAACGAGTTCGATGCCGTGCAGGACTTATGGACCGCCGAGATGTGGCTGGGCGATTCCGCCGTCGCGCGACAGTGGACTGAGATCATGCTCGCCGCATTGCACGAACGATTCCCCAAGAATCTGGCGACGCAAAGCCAGGGCAGCTTCGACCACGAGCGTAAGGTGGAACTGTATCGATCCCTGTGCACGATCAAGGACAACGATCTCGCACAAGTGCATCGTTACCTGGACCTGGGAGCGCGGCTCGAAGTCTGTCACGGCCCGGTGGATGTCCTGGCTGCAGATGCCGTGACCGTGCTGCTCGGGTTCAACTCGGGCAAGCCCGTCCTGTTAGCCGAGAGCGGGGCGGTCGAGCCGAGCCACAGCGGCCCCTTCAAACTCTACGATCGGGACAGGGCCGGCATCATCCTGCACGATGTGCTGTTCGCGCCGTTCTTCGCCGGGGCGGCCGGGCCCGGGCAGTGCTGGCACTGGGACCGCTACGTCGCGAAGAACGACCTCTGGCATCATTTCGCCCGCTTCGCGGAAGCCGTGAAGGCCATCGACCCGCCCGCCGAGCAATTCCGCCCGATCCGTATCGAGCATTCGCGTCTGCGAATCTACGCGCTGGCCGGCCGGCACACACTCTTCGCCTGGTGCCGCGACAAGGAGAACACCTGGAAGACCGAACTGGCCGAAGGCCGGCCGCCCGAAAACCTGAAGGACCAGTCCATCAATCTGCCCTCGGACGCTGTGAGAGAGCGTGCTGCACGCGTCCGCATCTACGACCCCTGGACCGACGCATGGTCCCAGGGGAAGATCGAAAACGGAAAGCTGTCCTTGCCCTCTCTGACTCGTTCCATCGTTTTTCGCGTCGAGTACTGATTTCGGTTTTCTCCGTGCCCCGTGGCCTGTGTTTCGCTCGCCCGTATGACGGCAAACCCGGCATTCAGGTGTCCTGCGTGTGCGACCAACTCTTGTGGCCCGGGTGGGCAAGTGCGGGATCTCGCGTGGTAGGGCGAGCGTCCCCGCTCGCCTGAAGAGGTCGTGCGAGGGCGCACGACCTACAAGGGGCCATAAGACGTAGTCGCACACTGTCCTGCCGCCGATTGACAAGAGGCTTGGCATTGCCTCGCGGGGCGGCTATGATGTCGTACCACCGCTCGACCGCGGGGTCCGGGCGACCGAACGACGTTGCGAATACAGGAGGTCGATTATGAGGTCCGACAGAGAAACCACCAGCTCTTCAGAACCCATATGCGATATTTCGCGACGGGAGTTCCTCGGCACGTGCACCGCATGTGCCGCCGGACTGGCCGCGGTCTCGGCGCTCGGCACGGTGCCGGCAGCGGCGCAAAGTACGCCCCAGTGCCCGAAGGCGAACGTCCGGCTCGTCTTCTCCCACATCCAGCCGGGGCAGCCGACGTGGCCGAATATCGGCTATGACTACGAGGGACGAAAGAAGGAAGTCACGCGGAAGCTGCGGCAAGCGTGCCCGGACATCGAGTTTCTGCCGGTGACAGCGCATAACGTCGCCGAGGCGCAGAAAATCCTCGAATCGGATAAAGAGGTGGATGGCTACCTGTGCCACATGACGGGGATCTGGACGAACGTGCCGCAGACGATCGCCGCTACGGGCCGGCCGACGATCTTCGCCGACGACCTCTACGGCGGCTCCGGCGAGTTCCTTGTCGCCTACGCGGCGGCCCGCAGGAACGGCTGGAAGGTCGCGGGCGTCTCGTCAAACGATTTCGACGACGTCGTGCAGGCGGCAAAATGCTTCTCGTGCATGAAGAAGCTGCGGCACTCGAACATCCTGCGGATCGGGACCGGGTTCGGCTGCTCGCCGGAAGGGGTCGAGAACATCTTCGGGACAAAGACGATCTTCAAAGATCACGCCGACCTGAACGAGTATTACGAGAAGGCCGACAAGGCCGAGGCCAGCAAGTGGGCCGAGCGGTGGATGAGCGAGGCCGAGAAGGTGGTCGAGCCGACGCGCGACGAGATCGTCAAGTCGGGCGCGATGTACCTCGGCATGCGCGACATGATGAACGAACACAAGGCCCAGGCGATCACGATCAACTGTCTGGGCGGGTTCTATGGCGGTAAAATCACGGCGTATCCGTGCCTCGGTTTCTTCCAGCTCAACAACGACGGGTACGTCGGCGCGTGTGAGTCGGACCTCAAATCGACGATCACCATGCTGCTGATGGGCTACCTGACGGGCCGGCCCGGCTACATCTCCGACCCGGTCATCGACACCTCGAAGAACCAGATCATCTACGCCCACTGCGTCGCACCGAGCAAGGTCTACGGGCCCGACGGCGCCGCGAACCCCTACCACATCCGCAACCATTCGGAGGACCGCAAAGGCGCGGCGGTGCGGTCGCTCATGCCGTTGGGCGAGATGACGACCACGCTCGAATTCGACCCGGACAAAAAGCAGGTGATTCTGCACCGGGCGAAGACCGTGGAGAACATCGACGAGGACAAGGCCTGCCGGACCAAGCTGGCCGCCGAGCCCGTCGGCGACATCGACAAGCTCTTCAACTACTGGGACACCTGGGGCTGGCACCGCGTCACCTTCTACGGCAACCTCCAACGCCCCGTAGAGCACATGGCCGCCCTCCTCGGCTTCGAAGTCATCCGCGAGGCGTAGCCGCCGAAGGTCAGTCCAGCTCTCTGTAAATGACAGAGCCTGCCAATAGACCACAGGCAGCACTGTGGTACACGGTTCCTTGCTCCCTATTTGCCACGTGCTGTCCCCTAAACGTTGTCTCTCTTTGACGCCGTGTACTTCGCGATGACAAGCAGCCATAGCGCCGAGAGAAAGATCGAAGCGGCACAAACAGCAACGACAGGCAAGAAGTCGCTTGCATCAGGGTAGGTAACGTCGGGCCTCGGGCCCACGTCTGCAATGGATTCAGCTATGATTGCCAGCAGCTCTCGCATCTTGCATTGCTCTTCACTTGTCCATAGCAGGGCAGGAACGGCGGCCAAGCGTCATTCCTCTTCCTGCTTTTGAGCTTGGCCGTCTTGCCACAACCGGGCGTTGGCGATCTGGAGAGCGATTTTGCGCACGGACTCATCCAGGGTCCCATCAGCGGTGAGCTTTTCGATGATCCCGGCATACGAGCCCTGGGCTTGGTGCAGTTCATCCACAAGCGCGCGTGCCGCTGCCCCAGTTCGCCAGGCTCCGTAGCCGTCGGCAGGAGCCTGGGACTCCAACAGCATGACCCCACCGAAACCACCAACCGCGATCGTCTTACCGTCAGGGCTGAACCTCGCGGCGGGAAGAGTCCACCCGTCCCTTCGCCTCGGCTGGCGGACGGTCAGTAATTGAGTGCCGCTTGCAGCATCCCAGATTCTTACAGTTCTGTCCTTGCTTCCTGACACAATCCGTTTCCCGTTGGGGCTGAACGCCACCGACCAGATCTCGGCATCGTGGCCGCGCAGCGTCATGACGCGGGCGCCGGTCTGCGCATCCCAGACCTCAATCGTTCGGTCCATAGCCGTTCCGCTTGTTGCCAGGCGCGATCCATCCGAACTAATGGCCATGGCGAGGACGCCGCCTTCGTGCCGCCAGACAAGCAGTCTTCCGCCTGTTTCCACGCTCCACTGATTGATTGTCCCGCCGAGGTCGGCCGAGGCAAGCCGTCTGCCGTCCGGACTGAATTCAACGGCTTGGACCTCGGCCTCATGCCCGGCCAGAGACATCAACTCAACGCCGGTCTGCGCGTCTCGTAG
>CBFDDG010000108.1:0-11548 GCA_965603505.1 uncultured Phycisphaerae bacterium
CCACGCGGCGACGACTATTCGGACAGCCGCGTTTTCTTTTCCGATGCCGGCCTTTGCGTTTCCACTCATATCCGCTTTTCCCGTATGCCCCTATTCCTATGTATAGTATATCGGCATTTCGGGTCCGCGTCAATAGTGGCGGGGAAAGTTTTTTACTTGTCAAGGAACTCTAAGCCTAGTGGTTATGGGGGGTTACGCATATCATCAAAGTTTCTTCGGATTTTGTTCTTGTCAATGTCCGGTGATAACGGCGCGCGGGTGATGTTATCAAGGGCACGGGATATAGAACTCCGTGGCTAGGTGGCTTACACTGCTCCGATTGCCGTAAGCGCGGTGCGTAGAGCCTCTTTTGGTGTCGTGCCAGAGGCCGACAGGCGAGCACCACCGACACCGCTGCTGAGCGTACAGTCGGTGTTGTCCACGGCGGTCATCGAGAACGTCACGATGGGAAAGCCGTAGTCGCGTGCTTCTTTCAACAGTTCATCCAGGTTCAT
This sequence comes from uncultured Phycisphaerae bacterium, assembly GCA_965603505.1. GTDB lineage: Bacteria > Planctomycetota > Phycisphaerae > Sedimentisphaerales > Anaerobacaceae > PLanc-01. The sequence goes on from CBFDDG010000108.1 coordinate 495, forward strand.
AATCGGTCTCCTTAAGGCTTACGAGTGCATGAGCAGCGGTGCTTCGGTTTGGTCGGCCAGTAGCCGCATCGTGGCAAGTTCGATCTGGCTCGCTCGAACGTCGATGCCGATTCCTTGGCGGTTCCACTGGCGGGCCACACAGACGGTCGTGCCGCTCCCGGAGAACGGGTCGAGCACTACGCCGGCCGGCGGGCAGAACGAACGCACGAAGAACTCGGCGAGCGATTCGGGGAAGGGCGCTTCGTTCTCGTGGCAGAGCCGGTTGCCCATGTTGCCGCCGCCGACGGCGCCACAGTCCACGACGTTGCCAGGGTTCGCGATCTTCGGCTGCGCGTACGTCTGACTGTGTTGCCGGCTCCCGTTCCGCCGGCGGCTCGTCGCACCGCCGCCGTGCTGGTACTTGCACGGCGTTCCCATCGCCGTGTTCTCCGACCACAGCAACCGGCCGCCGTTCGTCGCGCACACGATGAACTCGTAATCGTTCCGCAGCCAGTCCGAGCCGCCGCTGCCGGGGGTTCCGTGCCGCTCGAACGCCGGCGGTTTGCGCAGGTGGACGCCCGCGCGGTGCAGGTCGGCCATGAGCAACGCGGGCGTCGCTGACCACCGGAACTGCCGTGTTCTGCCCTCGACCACGAACGCCACGAGACCCCGGCTCACGCGCAGGCTGGCCCGGACCACGGCAACCATCCAGTCAACCCACTCCTGACCTTTCATCCGAACGTCAATTCCGTAGGTCCGGGCGTCCTCATACGGCGGGCTGCCGAATACCAGATCGACGCTCGCCGGCGGCATCGACGCCAGAACATCGAGCACGTCGCCCTCGATCAGCGTGACTCCGGGAAAAGGTTGCGTTTTTCGTACCGTAAACGCCACTTCCTACACTCCTGACAGAACCGTTTGAGGGAAAGAAAGAAAAAGACACCCCCCGATTGTTTCCGCCGGGGTGTGACTTTCAGAGGCCCAGCGGAGGACCCGCATTTGTGTCGGTCGGCGGGTAAGAAGAGCTCTGTTCGTCTATAGGCAAGCGGAAACGCTATCAGGCTGGCGCTGTTTGTCTCAGCCCCGCCATGCCACGGAACCTACGGAGTTCCTTCAGGTGCGGGGGTTTCGTAGCGTAGCGTCGAGAGGGGCAATCACGTCTCTGGTGACAAGTTGCCGGTGATCAGGAGAGCGGCAAGCAGTGTCCTGTCCTCCGGGCTCAGGCTCCGCAGTTCCTGCACCAGCCTGCTGAGTCGGGCAGGGGGGTGCTCAGGCAGGAATTCGCGATTCAGGGCAATAACTTGCTGTAAGTCCTTGTCATTACAGGGGCTGGCACTGGGTTCGATTCCCACCGCCTCCACCATTTCTCTGCGCTCGAACCCGTCTCTCGTTTTTCGGCGCGCGTATGGCCGCGCGCGGATCGCGCGTTTTTCGGCCACTGCCCAAGCGGTTTTCGTGCACGCCTCCTGCCGACATGTGGACTCGACGTCCGGACTCGTCGGCCCGTGCGTGCCCGTTTTGTCTCTTTCTGGCCCTGGAATCTCCAAAACGTCCGGACGTCCGAGGGGAAGTCCGGATGTCGGGAAGTGCCGCGCTCGCAGGGACTTACGGGATCGGGACATCCGGACGCGCGACGGTTTCGAGCGTAACGATTGGAGGAGCGCCTGTGTGCCGCGAACCCGTGTCCCCACGGGCCCCGGTCACAGCGTGGAGGTCAAAGGCCGAGGTGGTCCGCCTGGTTTTGCCAGTTGAGCGGAAGGTCTCTTGAAAGCGCGGCCAGCGAGACGCCGTCAGGCCCCCCGCGGTCGAGCACGGCCTCGACGACTGCGGACGGTCCCCGTGGCGGCCGGCCCAGCCGGGTGGGTATCGTGGCAACAGCGCTGGCCTATTGGTTATCTACCCGGCGTGAGGGGAGAGTGTCGAGACTTGGCCGCGAAAGCCCTCATCTGGACTTGTCACGGCGTTGGGCAGGCAGGTCAGGCGCCGTGTCCGGTCGCTATGGCCTGTCTCCGGGAACCCAACCTTTGACGGGACCTGCCACGATGGGGGCGGCCATAGGGTCAACTTTCTGCTAGAATCTTGGGCCTATCTGAAGCCAAGGCGACGTTAGAGAGGCGAGAGGAAGCCCCCGAGCGTCGAGCAACAGCCGCAAGTGCCGTGTCACCTGAAATGAGTGCGTTTTCGCAATCCCCGAAACACGAAGCGTTCATTGCCTTGTTCGTTCGGCACGAACCGGCGATCCACTCGTTCCTGATGTCGCTGCTCGCCAATCTGGACGACGCCGAAGTGGTGATGCAGGAAACCAGCATGGCCATGTGGAAGAAGTTCGGTCAGTTTGAGACCGGAACCAGTTTTCGTAACTGGGCGTTCCAGATTGCGCGATTCGAGGCCATGAACTTCCGACGCAAGAGGCAACGGGACCGGCATTTCTTCAGTGACGAACTTGTCCATCTCCTGGCGGATGAGGCCGCGCAGCATGCAGCCCAACTTGAGGAAGAACGCCGCGTGCTTGCCCATTGCGTGGCGAAGCTCGATTCGAGGGATCGCGGACTGCTCTCCGGATGCTATCGGGAGGGCTCAACGATCAAAGCGTACGCCGAGCGTGTCGGGCGGACACCGAATGGCGTTCGGAAACACCTCGCAAGAATCCGCGCCGCTTTGTCACTGTGTGTCCAACGAACCCTGGGGCTTGATAGGGTATGACGATGGACGAACGCGAATCGGCTGGAGCCACGCCACTGGTTGAGTTGATTGAGCAGGTGCTGCAGGGAACGGCATCTGACGGGCAGAAGCGAGAACTGCACGCCCGCCTGTTGGCCGATGCGGAGGATCGCAGGCTTTATCTGCACCACCTGAATCTGCACTCGGCCCTGAGACGCCAATTCGCTTACGACGTGGAAGAAGAAACGCCGGCGCAGACCGACTTGGCAAGCAGCGGGCCGGACGCCGATACTGCACCTCGAGGCCCAGCGACCCGTCTCGCCGGGTGGTCGTGGGCGGCCGTCGCTGCGGCCGTCGTTGTGCTGATCGCCGGCGTTTACCTGTTACGCCCAAGTCGTGAACGGGAGATCGCGACGATCACCGAAATGAACGGGACCCTGGAATGGACCGGTGACGGCGGACGGGTCGTTCACGGCCTCGAGGCCGGCAGTTCGTTGCGCGGCGGCACGCTGGAATCGCTCTCCGCTGATTCCTGGGCCGTGCTAGCGTTCCGCGATGGGTCGACGGTGACTGTTTCCGGACGGTCGGTGTTGACGATTTCCGAGGGCCGGCAGAAGGAAATGCATCTGCGCGAAGGAAGCGTGTCTGCCAGCGTCGCCCCGCAGCCGCATGGTCAGCCGACGCTGATCCATACGCCGACCGCAAGGCTGGAAGTACTGGGCACCCAACTGAATGTTGACGCCCAGCGGACGTCGACGATGCTTCGTGTAAACGAGGGTCGGGTCCGCGTGACGCGGCTGGCGGATGGAAGCGTGGCGCTCGTCCCGGCGGACCATCAGGTTGTCGTGTCGGCGAGTGGCCTGAAGAATCTCGAAGTAGGACGTCGGCCCGAGTCCGTTCGCTCGTGGCAGAGCAGCCTGCCCTCGGGCGCCGCATACGGAGAATGGGTACCTGACGGGGGGGGAACCAACGGCACCTTGCGAACCGCCCCGATGCTCCTGGATTTCCAGAAGAAACGAATCACGCTTCACCTGGCGGCGCTCTCGGTGTCTCGCGGCCCTGCCCCTCCCGTGGTGCTCACCTCCGGCGGGGGGTTTCGGATTCGCGGCCAGATTGAGACGTCGGGAGAGATTTTCTTCGGTCTGACGACGAAACACGTCAAAGGCGGCTTCGCAGGGAAATACGTGGCCGCCCGAAAACTCGACGTTCCGCCGGAGACGGATGGTGCTCTGGAGATTGAACTGCGGCTCGAGGAGTTTCACCCGCAGGAAGAGGAGTTCGCGGATTCGCCAATCGGCCTGGAACTCGTCGACTGGTGGTGCTGTACGTACAACGTGGACGCAGGACTGAGCATCACCAGCGTCGAACTGCTGCCGACCACGACATCGGTGATTCCGGCGCCGCCGACAACGGAGCCGGTGCAGCTCCCCATCATGGATATCTGGGCGGCTGCGGCGCAAGGTAACCTGAAAGCCGTCAGGCGCCATCTCGCCGCCGGAGCAGAGATTGACGCGGCCTTTATTGCACCCGGGGTCCCCGCATCGGGAGCCACGCCTCTGCACCTGGCTGTCCTGTGCGATCAGGGTGAGATCGCCCGATTCCTTATCCGGAAGGGGGCGAATCTCAACGCCAAAGCCAAGGACGAACATGGCGGAACGCCGCTGCACTGGGCGGCGGCCTTGGGCCGCATCGAGATGGCCAGGCGGTTGATTGACGCCGGGGCCGACGTCAATGCCAGGGACAACAACGCCTTCACGCCCTTGGACGCGACCAACTATGATCCGGAGTCCGAGAAGGAGGCCAGGATTGAGATTGCCGATCTTCTCCGCGCGAAGGGTGGGAAGAGCCTGAGGGAACACCAGGAAGAACCAGATTCCCGATGACACCATACGCCTTGTCAAACTGCGGCCGCGGGCTCATCGGCCGTCTGGGCCAGGCAGGACATCCGAACAGAGACCCGGCAACGGACAGGAGACTTACGATGAAGCAACTCACCGCATGGACTCTTGCTGTCGCCCTTCTCGCAACGTGTGCGCAATCTCAAGCACAACCGAGAACCGCGGGGCCAACCGTCGACATATGGACGGCTGCCGCGACGGGTAACATCGAAGCCATGAAGCGGCAGCTGTCAGCCGCCGCGAACGTGAAAACCGAAGGCGAGTCCGGCGTAACCCCCTTGTTCCTGGCGGCTGTCTTCGGCCGGGTCGACGCGGCCAAACTGCTCATCGAGAGGGGCGCCGACGTTAAGATCGCCAACGGCGAAGACGGGGCGACCGCCCTGCACGTGGCGGCCTTCTTCTGCCATACCGAAACCGTAGAACTGCTCCTTAACAGGGGCGCCGACATCAACGCCCGCAACCAGAAGTCGGAGACTCCCCTCGATGCGGTGGCCGGGCCGTGGAGCGAAGGGCTGAGCGAACTTTACGTCGCCCTCGCCAAGGCCATCGGGATGGAACTGGATCTGAAGAGAATCGAGGCCACGCGGCCCAAGATCGCCGCCCTTCTCCGCAAGCATGGCGGCGCGACGGGGCGCAAGCCTGAGGAGACGCCCCCCGCCCCCAAACAGCCAACGCGCACCCACAAGAAGCCGGCCCTCACCGGCGAGCAAGTGGCCGCGCTCCGCCTGCGGGGCTCCTACGCCGTCAACGGGCAGATCCACGTCGGCACGTTCGGCACGCCGGAGGGCAAACCGCTCACGACCGGCCATCAGGACATGAAACCGTCGTGGTCGAAGACGGGCGACATGCTCGTGTTCTTCCGCCTCGTCACGCCCGCCCCGCGCATCCCCGACTGGAAGACCGCGATCTGCATCGTCAAGACCGACGGCACGGGCTTTCGCAGGCTCACCGACGGCACGCACACCGACTTCAACCCCACGTGGACACGCGACGGGACGAACCTGGCCGTCTTCAACCGACAGAACAGGGAGACGCGCGGCTACGTCGTGATGTTCGCCAGCCATGACGGCCGCCCCGGCGACGAGTACGCCGTGAGCGACACGCGCATCCACACCTACGCCTACAGTTGCCTCAAGGACGGCCGCCTGCTCGTATCGGCCTCGGGCCGCCCGGGCTACTTCCTCATGACGCCCGGCCGAAACAATCGCGCGAAGTACGAGCCCCTTCAGTGCGAGTTGGCGAGGCAGGGCAGGCTCGACCGCGTCAGCATCTCGCCCGGCGAAACGAAGGTCTGCTTCGAGTTGCAGCGGGGCTTCGGTGAGTACCGCTACCCCGGCCGAATTCTCTACATCGCCGACTTCAACGCCATGGCGCGCACCATCACGAACCCGAAGGTGATTGCCAACGAGGCCGCCGACAGGGACGCCACCTTCCTTTACCCGCGATGGACGAGGGACGAAAGCGCCGTCGTTTACCACCACGGCAGGGGCGGCAGAAACCAGCTCTACATGTACCGCCTGGCCGATGAATCGATGACCCGCGTTTCAACGAACCCCGGGGCGAACTACATGTTCCCGCACGGCGAAGAATCGCCCAAGTAGCGTACGAGTGACGAGCAACGAGTGTCGGATGCGTCCGCTCTCTTGCGGGCTCGCCACGCAGCACGGACCACTCGCCGCCTCTGACTCACGAGCCGAGGGACACACCCAATGTCAGAACGCGCGAACCGACTTCCCCGCCGCGGTTTTCTCAAACGGGTTGCGCAAGCCGCGGCGGCCGGTGTGGTGTCTACGGGCATTGCATCCGGGGCTGCGCCGAAGGGCAAGCCGATGCATCGGACCGACACGATCCCCGCCCGCGTGTTCGGCGACACGGGCGTGAAGCTGCCGATCCTGGGCTACGGCGGCGCTGCGCTTCCCAAAGCCTGGGGCAATCCGCTGTTGCTTGAGGATCGTGTGAAACTGGTTCGTTACGTCTACGATCGAGGGGTCCGCTACTTCGACACGGCCGGCAACTACATGGAAAGCCAGTCGATTCTCGGCGAGGGCCTCAAGGGCGTCCGCGACAAGGTCTACCTCGTCACCAAGGTCGAGACGACGGATCCGGCGAAGGTCCGCGGCGCCGTGGAGAAATCGCTCCGCGAACTCCAGACGGACTATCTCGACGCCATCCTGATTCACGGCACGCCGGGGCTCGAGCAGATGACCGTCAAACGGGCGATGGAGGTCCACGGCGAACTGGTCAGACTGCGCGACGAACAGGTCGCCCGGTCCATCGGGTTCTCGGCACACTCCTATTTCGGCAAGGCCCTGGCCTTGATCGCCTCCGGCGGGTTCGACCTGTGCATGCTGTCGCACGGCTACTTGCCGCGGGGGCACAACCAGGTGTTCTCGCCGCGGATGATCAGCCTCCGCGAGCAGTGCCTGGCCGCGGCGCACAAGCGGAACATGGGCATCGTCGCGATGAAGGTCATCGGCGGCGGGGTTCTGGGCGCCTGGTCGGGATACGTCGTGCCGGGATTCGACAAACGGCGTCTCGAGCAACTGCCGGCCGCAGCGATCAGGTACGTGCTGCAAGACAAGCGAGTTCACATGCTCACCATCGGCATGCGTCTGAAGGCCGACATCGACGCCAACATCAAGACGCTCGCGGGCGATATCACCTGCACGGATGCCGATCGCGCCCTCCTCGCGGAGTTCGGACCACAAGCCCTTAACAGCGACGCGATGAGGAAGATGAGGGTGGAATGATAGGAGCGTGGCCAAGTCCTTGGCTTACCAGACAGGCCCCCCCCCGACCCATGAGACTGTCCGGGACGATCACTTGGCTTGTCGTGATGCCCCTTCTGGCCGCCGCTGCGGCGGGCGCGGGCGATTGGCCGCAGTTTCACGGGCCGAATCGCGACAATATATCCGCTGACAAGGGGCTGCTGAAAAAGTGGCCGGAAGGCGGCCCTGTGCGCATCTGGGAAGCGACCGGTATCGGCGAGGGGTACTCGACAGTCGCAATCGCGAACAAACGTATCCACACGACCGGAAGTATCAATGGGGATTGTGTCATCACCGTGCTGGACATGGACGGGAAGAAGGTCTGGGCCGGAAAGAACGGCAGGGCCTGGGAAAAAGACTATCCAGGAACCCGCTCCACGCCGACGATCGCCGGCGGGATGCTCTACCACCTCAGCGGAATCGGGAATCTCGTATGTCTCAAGGCCGATGACGGAGAGGCGGTATGGTCGATTGACATCATGCGTAGATTCGGCGGTCGCAACATCATGTGGGGGCTGGCTGAATCGCCGCTCGTTTTTGACGATAAGGTTGTCTGCACACCGGGCGGCAAGGAGGTCAGTATGGTGGCGCTCGACAGGAAGACCGGCAAGGTTGTCTGGGAATGCAAAGGGGCCGGTGACCGGCCGGGTTATGCGTCACCGATCCTGGTCGAATACAAGGGGCTGAGACAGATCGTCACGGTGATGTCGGAATCCGTAGTCGCCGTGCGCGCCTCTGACGGGAAGCTGCTGTGGAGGTATCCGCACAAGGTTTACGCTGACGAGAATATCACGACGCCGATTTTCCACGAGGGTTTTCTGATTGTCTCGGGCTGCGTCAGGAAGGGAACGACTTCGCTGCACCTCGACGTTTCGGGCGATGGGTGCTCGGTAAGGAGACACTGGCATAACCAGACGCTCGACAACAAGCAGGGAGGCATTGTCCTGGCCGACGGCAGGCTCTACGGATACGCGGAGCATCTCGGCAAGTCCACGCCCTGGGTGTGCATTGATTTCAAGTCGGGCAAAACCATCTTTACATCCGCTCCGGTGCAGTCCTCCTACAAGTACAGGAATGGCTGTCTTACCTATGCCGACGGGATGTTCTACCTTTATTCAGATGACGGGCACATGGTCCTGGCGAAGGCGACGGATGAGGGGTTCCGTGTCACCGGGAGCCTGAAACTCAAGGATCCGGGAAAGAGACAGACGTGGGCGCATCCTGTTGTATGCGGCGGGAGGCTGTATGTCCGGTACGGCGACAAACTCGGCGTTTATGGCGTCTCGGCTCGGGGACCCAAGTGACATTCCGACAACAGGCCCCCGCCGGTGCGTCTGCTTGGGGCGTGCCGGTCGGAAGGAGAGGTGACATGAAGGCGTTGAGCCATTTGAGTTGGCTACGCGTGCCGACCCTGTTCGCCGTTGTAGCGTTTCTGTCGGGCGCGGTGCTGTCCCCTGCCGCAATGGCGTAGGAAGAGCAGGGGGAGACGGCCGTCGAGGGCCATCCTACCGTCCTCGGGTGCGACATCACTCTGTGGAGCGACGGCACGAGCGAGCCTGCCGTTCTTCCAACAGTGTCCTTTGAGAACGCTTGGTCGAGGAGGCTTGGTATGCGATACCGAACCGTCTGTATCGCTGTACTTCTGCTGAGTATTGATTCGACTGCCATCGCGCAGTTTCCCTGGCAGAAACCCGTGGAGCGCGATCCGGCGGAGGTTAAGCGCATCGTGGGACCCATTGGGAAGCGAGAGCCGTCCCGGGATCTGACCATTGTCTGGGTCTGGGGCATCGACAAACTCCACGCGAAAGAGACCCACGAATACGCCTGGGTCATGGACCGCTACGTGAATGTGCTTCTGCCCAAGGTCCCGCGCGTCACGGTCGCTGCCTCCATGTATTTCCCCAAGAAGGAACTGTGGGAAAAGGCCGACCTGGTCGTCTTCTATCTGTGGCCGCGCGGGGAGGGGTGGGATTACGATCTCATCGACGCCTATCAGAAGCGCGGCGGCGGCCTGATCTTCATTCACATGGCCCTGATGCAGGGCTCGGGTGAACCGTTGTCGAAGCGCATCGGGATGGCATGGGACCACAGAAAGGGCGCCACCAAGTGGGGCGTGTTGCCCACGCCGGTGACTCTCACGGACGCGGCAAGAGAATCTCCCATCTTCAAGGGCTTCCCGGCGAAGTTCGATCTGGCGGAGGAGTTCTATTGGCAGTTGAGGGGCGACCCGGCCGGCATCACTCCGCTGGTGACGTCGCCCGCCGGCCCGGCCATCGCCAACAAGCCACTGCCCGGTCCTCCCAAGATCGAAGATCTGGACGGGAAGCAGTGGCCGGTCATGTGGACAAAGGAGGTAGGCCGGGGCAGGGTGTTCGTCTCGGGTGCCGGCCACAACTACTTCACGTTCAATGACCCCTACTTTCGGATCATTCTGCTGCGGGCCATGGCTTGGACCATGAACGAGTCGTTTGATCCATTCAAACCGCTGGTGACGCTCCATCTCCGGCGGTAGGACTTGGAGTTTGAGCAGTAGTCTAACACTACAGCGCCACTTACCGCGCGGCGGGTCTCCCGACCCGCCGCGCAACGGCGAAAACGGGCTTTCGAGCGCGGTGGGTCAGGAGACCCACCGCGCGAAATGTGCTTTTCGTGTGGCGGGAGGGTACAGGTGATCTCACAGATTAGAAGGGGAATGTCATGAGGAAGAGAGCGAAGACGGATAATCCGGAAGACACCGGCAAGAACCCAGTGGACGGCATCTCGCGACGGATTTTCCTGAAAACCTCAGCGGTGGGAGCGGGTGCTGCGGCGGCAGCGGCTGGAATGTCCAAGGTGGCCAAGGCGAGCGTCGAGCGGCCGAGGCCCGCCCGGCTCGACGACCTCAAGTCCGACAACCCCCACGGGGGCCAGTTGGTGGCGCATGCCCTGAAACGGGAAGGGGTCTCGCGTCTGTTTACCCTGTGCGGAGGACACATCCTTCCTATCCTTGATGGATGCCTCGACGAGGGCATCCAAGTCTTGGATGCACGGCACGAGGAAGCCGTCGCGCACATGGGCGAGGCCTGGTCGTGGATCACAGGTGAAGTCGGGGTCATCTCCGTCACCGCGGGCCCCGGGATGACGAACGCCGTCACCGGCGTTGCCAACGCGTATGAGAATGGTGTGCCGATGCTCATTCTGGGCGGACGCAGCAGCCTGGGTGAGAACGAGATCGGATCGCTCCAGGACATCGACCAGATGGATCTCTACGAGTCCATCACCAAGTGGTCGCGCGTCTGCCACAGAACCGAGCGCATCGGCGAGTACGTGGCCATGGCGTTTCGCCACGCCCTGAGTGGGCGGCCGGGCCCGGTGTACTTGGAACTGCCCCAGGACATCCTCATGAGACGTGTGGAGAAAGGCCAGGCCCGTTTCCCCGAGAACTACCGGGCCACCGATCGTCCCCGGGGAAGCCGGGACTGCATCGCCGAGGCCGCCAAGATGCTCGCCAAGGCCGATCGCCCGGTTATCGTGGCCGGGGCCGGCTGCAGATGGTCCGACGCGCAGGCGGCGCTGAAGCGTTTCGCCGAACACGCCGGCATCCCGGTGGTCACCCATGCGGGAGGCCGGGGGACCTTGCCCGACTCGCATCCGCTTTCGGTGTTCCCGGCGTCGTCTGCCGCGTTGCGGGCCGACGCCGTGCTCTTGTTGGGCGTACGGGTCGACTTCATGATGGGCTACGGACGAATGTTCCCGAAGCCGACGAAGG
>CBFDDG010000109.1:0-11455 GCA_965603505.1 uncultured Phycisphaerae bacterium
AATTTCGCCCTGTCAACGCAACTGTTGGCCCCGATTTCGACGAAATCCTCGACGACCACGCCGCCGTTATGAGGGATGAGCTTGTGTGCTCCATCCACGAACGCGTACCCGAACCCGACCGATCCGATGGTGCTGTTGGCCTGGAGGATGACGTGATTGCCCAGGATACAGTTGTGATACACGACGACGTTGCTATCGAGGCGGCAGTTCGCGCCGACCCTTGTATTCTCGCCGATCTTGCAGCCCCCGCCAATGATGCTGCCCGGTCCGATCTGTACGTTGTCTTCGAGCACGACGTGCGGCCCGATACAGACTCCCTCGCCGAGTTGTACATTCACCCCCACCCGGGCGGACGGGTCCACCCCTTCCACAGCGGGCTTGAGCTTTGGCGCAAAGAGGTTCAGGGTCTCAATGAGGGCCGCGTTGACGTCCTTGACGACCAATTGCGGCATCGCCAGGCCATCGATGCGCTTGGCCACGATTGTGGCGCCCGCACCGGACCCGGCGACCGCCTCCTCATGCCTGGCATCCGTCACAAACGTGACATCGCTGCCGCCCGCAGCCTCCGCCGGCTTGATCCCGGTGATTTCTCTTTCCAGACCGGTACCTCCATCGGGCACCTCGGCCCCGAGCCGTTCCGCCAATTGTCCAACCGTCACGCCCATTGGAATCTCGCGTCCGACAATCCCGTCATGGTTTCAAGGTTTCGCTGGCGTCGATGCGCGCGATGACCTCGCTCGTCAGATCGACGCATCCGCCGCCATAGAGCACCTTGTGTACATTCAACGCAGCCATCAACTCCTCGCCGGAAATCGGGAACTCCGGCTCGGTCCTCTCCAGAACGAGGTCCAAGCCCTTCTCGGCGGCGATTTCGCTCACGGCTTTCAGCGTCTCATGATAGAGCTCTTCGAGCCATCGTTTGTTCTCCAGCGCCTGCAACTGCTTCATATAGTTCTCCCGGCCCTGCAGCTTGGCCCGTTTTTCCATTACGAGCTGCAATTGCTCCATGTAGTCGGGCGTCCCCTCCTTCAGGACTTTGAGCTCGGCCTCCTCGACCTGGGTTTCCTTGGTCAACTCATCCAACTGGGTCCTGGTGCGGCTTTGCTCGGCCATCAACTGTGCGCTGTGCTGAGCGTGCTTCTTGGACCCCTTGAATACTCCACGAATACTGACGACGCCGATCTTCATGGGCGAGCCCGCCGGTTCCGCGGCGGCCCGGCCATGCTCCAGCGCCGCGAACAATGCCACGCCGCAAATCAAGATGGTTGCAACTGCCGTCTTCCTATTCATCAGGACATCCTTTCTTTCGTTTCTTTCATTCCCTACGATTGTGATCCTGCAACAATGAGTTCTCACGGCCCTCAGTAGAGAAAGCTCCCGCCTGAGAAGCTGAATACCTGGGTATCGTCGTCATCATCCCTGAGCAGGGGCGTGGCGAGCTCAAACCGCATCGGCACGTTCCCGAAGATTTGGGGCACCTTGATCTCGATGCCCGTTCCGATCGACATTCGATAGCTGCCCGTATCGACCGTGCCGCTGTCCGTGAAGAACAGCAGGCCGAAATTCTCTCCGATCAGCGGGACCGTGATTTCGGCGCTGGCCAGGAAGATCCAATCGCTTCCGATCGGGTCTTTTCGCTCCGTCAGGGCGGGATCCACGTTGGTCTGCAGGCCGCGCGTGCTCACCCCGCGGTATTCGAACCCGCGGATCCCGTAGCGGCTCGTGTGCGTGCCGCCTCCGTAGAATTTCTCGAACGGCGGCGCATCGCCGACCATCACGCCGCCCACCACCTTCGTTGCCAGCACGGTCGCTCGGCCGAGCACGTCCTCGTAGAGCGGGAAGAAATGCACGTAGCTGGCTTCGAGGATGCCGAACGCGTCATCGCCCGTGACCTGCTCGTAGTACGTGTCCATTCGGCTTCCTTCGGTTGGATCGTACAGGTTGTCCACGTCGACCTTGCCGAGGCCCACTCGCATCCCGATCAGTTGGGTGTTGCCCTCCACGTCGCGGATCTCCTGCGGCGCATCAAAGTCCAGATCGTCGACGCCGACGTTCTCCGCTCGAAACCCGAGATTCGGCCGCCAGCGGTTTTTCAGGCGGCTCTCGAAATCGATCTGGCCCTTGAGTCGTTCCTCATCGTAGCTCTCACGGAACCGCTCCCACTTGCGGCCGAGGACAGCGAGCTTGACCGGCTTGTCTTGCCAGTATGGATCGACGAAACTGACGGAGTACTGGCTGTAGCGGGTGCCGGGCTCGAGTATTACATTGAGCGTCTGCCCTGCCCCGCGAAGCGCTCTCATGGAGAACAGGTCGTTGACATCCTCGGGCCAGTCGCCGATGTCGAAGTTGTACTGCCGGTAAAGCAGCCGTCCGATCACGCCATCATTGCTGCTGAAACCGACGCCGGGCATAATCAGCCCGGTCATGCCTTCCTTGAGATCGATCCGGACGTCCTTACGATTCGGCTCCTCGACGGGGGGAACCCCCGGCGGGGCCGTGATCTCCTCCGCGGGAGGATCCACGGGACGGATCATGACTTCCTCCGCCACGGCACCTCGTTGCACGTACTCTTCGAGCAATCCCCCGCCCTGCTTGGGGGCGACTTTCGCGTTGTATAGCTCTCCCGGCGTGAAATCATATTCATCCAGAATTCGGCGGACCACCTTCTCCTTGGTCAGGTCGTTGCCGGTGATCTCAATCCGACCGATACGGAACTGTCGGCCCTCCCGGACCTCGAATTCCACGGCGACCAGGTTCTCTTCCTGCGGCGCAAAGTTCGGAATCTGGCGGACCTCGGCGTCAACGTACCCACGCTCCCGGTAGAACTGCACCAATTTCCGGGCGTCCCGTTCGGCGCTGGGTCTCAGGTACACATCCCCCTCGTTCAACTCGATCATCGCCCGCAACTGTTCGTCGGTGAATTGCGCGTGGCCGCTGAAGCCGATCTTCGACATCCGGTAGACCGGCCCTTCCTCGATGAAGAAAGTCACGCGCACTTTCTTCTGGTCGGCGGTGAACTTCGTCTCGGCCTTGATCTCGTGGTCCAGAAACCCCTTGTCATAGTAGAATTCGCGCAGGCTGTTCAGGTCCTCGTCGACGTCCTCCTCGGTGAATGGGGGCGGCCAGAAGAACCATTCCCGCCGCTTCGTCTTTTTGACGATCTGCTCGAGCGTCCAGGAGTTGAACGTCTTGTTTCCGACGAAACGGACGGATCCCACCTCGGCGCGGGGGCCCTCGTCGATCCGGTAGAGCAGGTGCCCGATGAGCAGACGCGTTTGGTCGAGCGAGACTTTGACGAACGGATAGCCGATCTTGCGATAGACCTCCGAGATGGTCAGTCGCCCGCCTTCGGCCAGGAATCGGTCCAGACGGTCGCCCAGCTCGAATCCAAGTCGATCGCGCAGCACGTGATCCTGGAACTTGCGGTTGCCCTCGAACTCGATCGACTTGATGATCTCCGCCCCCATCGTGCCTCGTACCTCGCCGCCTGTGTCTCGCGCATTCGTCGTCAAAGGTTCGTCCGCTGCAAAACACGGAGATGCCGAACCCATCAGCACCAATGACACGAGGAGAAACGAAATAGCATCCTGCATCTGTTATCTCATGAATAGCGAACTTGATCTGCGCCTCTCGTTGCCCATCAGAAGGGGACGGCTTCCTGCTCGACCTGCGACAAGTTCTCGAAACGCGTGCACTTCTCCCGGAACGTCAGCTTTATCGTGCCCGTCGGCCCGTTGCGCTGCTTGGCGATGATGACCTCGGCGGTATTGTCGGGCTCGTACCCGTCCTCACCGCGATGATAGTAGTCCTCACGATGCAGCAGCATGACCACGTCGGCGTCCTGCTCGATGCTGCCGCTTTCCCGCAGGTCGCTCATTCGCGGCCGATGGCCTTCCCGGCCTTCCGGCGAACGGTTCAACTGGCTCAGCACCACGACCGGAGCATTGAGCTCGCGCGCCAGCGACTTGAGGTACCGGGAAATGGTCGAGATCTCCTGTTGGCGGGATTCGACCCGGTTCGTCCCGATGTGCATCAGTTGCAGGTAATCCACCAGGATGCACCGGATGCCGTAGGTACTCCTCAGACGCCTCGCCTTGGCGCGGATCTCCAGAGGCGTCAGGGCCGCCGTATCATCGATATAGATCGGCGCCTCCGACACCACCCCGCAGGCCTCCACCAGCTTCTGATAGTGGTCGGTGCTGAGCATTCCCTTGCGGACGAGCTGGGCATCGATGCCGCTGTAGCTGCACAGGAACCGCTCGGCCAACTGCTGGCGGCCCATTTCCAGTGAAAAGATCGCCAGCGGAATCTTCTCGATGATGCCGATGTGCTCGGCGATGTTCAACGCCAGCGCCGTTTTCCCCATGCTGGGTCGTCCGGCAATGATAATCATCTCGCCGTTCTGCAAGCCGCAGGTCTTGTCGTCCAGCTCGTAGTACCCCGTCGGCAGCCCCGTGACATGGGTGCCTTCGCGCTTCTCGATCAGCTCGTACGCGCGTGTGACCAGGTCCTTGAGTGCGACGGCGGAACTGGTGATTCGCTTGTCGGTGACGGCGAAGATCTTGCGCTCCGCCTCGTCCAGCTTTTCGCCGGCGGTACCTGATTCGTCGTAGGCGTCGTTGAGAATCTCGGTGGCCGCGGAGATCGTCTCGCGCAGCAGCATTTTCTCCCGGACGATCTCCGCGTAGTACTGCACGTTGGCGGAAGACGGGACGCTCTCGATCACGCGTCGCAGGTATTCCGGCCCGCCGATGGCTTCCATCTGCTTGCGCCGCTCCAACTCGTCGCGCACGAGCACGCCATCGATCCCCTCGCCCCGATTGTTTTCATAGAGCGTGATGATCGCGTCGAAGAGCATCTGGTGTTCGCTGTGGTAGAAGGCATTGCGATTCAGCAGCTCGATCACGTCGCCGATACATCTCGGGTCGACGATCATGGAGCCGAGCACGGCCGCCTCAGCCGCCAGGGATTCCGGCATGCTGCGCGCCATGGTCAAATCCGCCTTCACGTTCGACCGGGCCTCGATGCGGCCTGCGGTCGGGGCCATGGCAGAAGCTGCCGGTCCAACCGCTTTCTTGTTCCTTCTCTCTGCCACTGCAGGTCCTTTATCCAGCCAGGGCGGGCAAAAAGCCGCCTTCTTCGACGAGCTACAGACGCGGATCGTCCGTGTTTCACAAGACAATCGGGCATTCTACCGGGCCGAACGCCAAGCGTCAAACCCCGTTCGGCCAAACCGCATCTTGGTCCGGATGCCTCGAATGTCGCAGGGGCCGCCTCTTGCCGCGTTGGCAGGAACCAAGTCATGAGATACGGGATACGAGGTATTCCCCGGCGCGGCAGGCCTTGCGCAGGCCCTTTTCCTCGAGGGTCGAATCCGGCGTCTGGGCCACGCCACTGTAGTGGAGCGATCCGACCACCCGGGCCCCTACGCTTCGCGCCGCAAGCTTCAGGGCCCGGCGCGGGCCGGGAATGAGGACTTTGGCCGGGAAGGCCGGACAAGCGGTCACGGCCACCGCCATCTTATCGGGCTTGGCCAGCGCAAGAATCAGATCGTCCGCTTCTTTCCTTTCGTACGGGCAAAGGAAACGACTTTCTTCCCACGCGCCTTCTGGCGCTTCCGAGCATCAGCGATGATGGCCCGCAAGTCGTAGCCAAATTTCTCAGCGATCTCCCGGCGATTCTTTCGAATTTCGTCGATGATCGGGTCCTTAGGCATGAGAACCTCCCATCAGTTCCTCCGGAGTGCAGATGACCGGGCACTGAAAACCTCGCATCCCGCAGACTGCCTCAACGGCTCGAACTATGGCGGCGTTCGCGATGTGTTTGCAGTTCCAGGACAATAGGAAATCCATGCTGTGAACGGCCGCCAAGGCGATATGGACTGCATCGGTACCGGCTTTCTTGGGAATGATCCTCGATGCCACGAGCCCCGCGGCCAGGTCGAAGACATCGTCCGTAATGTCCAGCAAGGAGATGCCCTTGACGGCATTCAGACGTCTCTTAGCCGCCTCAGCATCCCCCCGGGAAATCTCATCAAGAACAAACTGCGAGACGTACAAATCGAATCCAAGCCGGCGCGTCCTCCACCATTCGGATGTAACATGCTGGTGAGCTGCAATCAGCAGGTCGCGGCTTGGAGCCGCCGCCAGATAGCTGAGAACCGTGGACTCAAGATAAACCGTGCGTTTCATAATGGTGATTATGCTCCTCTGCCCGGGCCAATGCAAGCTTTTACGGCTGGAGCCATCGGTCCAGCCAGCCGAGGACGGTCTCATGCCAGAGGATCGAGTTGTGCGGTTTGAGCACCCAGTGGTTCTCGTCCGGGAAATACAGCAACCTGCTGGGCACGCCGCGACGCTGAAGCGCATTGAACGTGGCGAGCCCCTGCGTCACCGGAACCCGGAAGTCCAGTTCGCCATGGATGACCAGCATCGGCGCCCTCCATTGCTCGACAAATCGAAGCGGGTTCTGATCTTTATAGCCGGTCGGGTTCTCCCAGGGCGTACCGATGTGGTCCCACTCGGGGAACCACAGTTCCTCCGTGTCGAAGTAGGCGAAGCGCTCCCCGAGGTTGCCGTCGTGGTTCACGAGGCAGCGGAAGCGGTCGGGCCACTGGCCGGCGATCCAGTTAATCATGTAGCCCCCAAAGGAGGCGCCGAGGGCGCCCACGCGATCGCCGTCCATCCAGGGGTACCGCTCCAATGCCGCCGCCAAACCCTTGCGCAGATCGACCAGCGGCTTGCCGCCCCAATCGCCGCGAATCGAGTCGGTGAAGGCCTGCCCGTAGCCGGTGGAGCCGTGGAAGTCCACCATGACGGCGGCGTACCCGGCCCCGGCGTAGGCCTGCGGATTCCAGCGATAGTGGAAGACGTTCCCGAACGAGCCCTGCGGCCCGCCGTGGATCAGGAACGCCACCGGATATTTCCTGACGGGATCGAAATCCACGGGCTTGACGACATAGGCGTACACGGTCTGCTCGTTCCAGCCAAGGAATGAGAACTGTTCATACTCGCCCATGCGAGCAGCGGCGACCTTCTGGGCGTTGATATTCGTGAGCTGCTTCGGGTCCTCGCCATCGGCTTGGATGCAATACAATTCGGCCGGTGAATCGAGATTGCTCTGGCCGAAGACAACCTGGCTGTTCCCCACAGCGAAGGCGTGCACCGTGCCGTGCTTGACGAGCGTTCGGACCCTCTCGCTTCCGATGTCTATGGCAAACAGCGATTTCTGGCCCGTATTCGTTGCGGTCGCATAGATCCCCTTGCCGTCGGCGGACCAGGCGATCGAAGAGGCGCTGCGGTCCCACCCTTGGGCGATCCTGCGCTTGTCGCCCCCCGGCCAAGCCATGAGTACGATCCCGAATCGGTCCGACTCGTATCCGGGCCTGTTCATGGCCAGGTAGGCGAGTGTCTTGCCGTCGGGTGAGAAGACCGGGTGCGTATCCCAGGCCTCGTTCTTTTCCGTCAGGCAGCGCGGCGGCTGCGAGCCATCCACGGGCGCATAAAAGAGGTCGAAGTCCGTGGACCAGGCCTCCTCGCGTCCGACGTCCCTGGCGGAGAAGACAATCCCTTTGCCATCCGGCGTGAACGCGATCTCCTCCGGCCCGCCGAAGGGCTGCGACGGCGTGTCGGCATCCATGTCCGCCGTCACATCGACCGACTCACCCCCGTCCGCCGGCCTCACGAACAGATGCGAGCGCCGCCCGTCTTCCCATCTGTCCCAATGGCGGACAAGCAATCGATCGTAGACTCGCCCCGTGGCTTTGCTCTCTTCGCGATGCTCGAGTCTCTCTTTTGTGTCCGCGACGGTCTCACAGTCGGGAAAAACTTCCATCGTGTAGGCGATGTGTCCGCCGTCCGGGGAGACCCGCAGGTTGCCCACGTCCAGCGGCTCGGTGGTCACTTGTTGGGCCTCGCCGCCGTCCACGGGAATCGCCCACACCTGTGACGATCCCGACCGGTCGGACAGGAACCAGATCTTGCGCGAATCGAGGCTCCACTGGGGATTGGAGTCATTCTCCGGATGCGAGGTAAGCTGACGGAGCCCCGTGCCGTCGATGGAAACGAGCCAGAGATCCGTTCGTCCGCGGTTCGCTTCGAGATCGGTCCGGCGTACGACAAAGGCCACGCATTCACCGTCCGGCGAGACCTGCGGATCCGAGAGTCGCTCCATCGCCACCATGTCGTGGACGGAGAACGGGTGCGTCTGTGAGGGCCCGTCAGCGATTTCACCAGACGCCGCCGCACCGCAGAGCGCCGTGACAACGAAGCCGAGAAATATCGTGTGAACTTGTTTGCTCATGAAGAGCTCCTTCCCTTGCTTGAGCCCGGTTATGTTGCGATCCGGACGCATCCACCGGCAGGAGCGCATCCGATCAGCTCTTGGCGGCGCTTGTGCTTCTTGCCGGCAGTCCCGTCTCGGGACTGAGCGTCACGGGGATGTCCAGCCAGAAGGTCGAACCGGTATCGACCTCACTCTCGAATCCGACGGAGCCCGCCAGCATGGACGCCAGTTCCTTGCTGATGGCCAGACCCAGTCCGCTGCCCGGCGACTCGCGCGTCAAAGAACCGTCTCCCTGCCTGAATTTGTCGAAGATCTTCTCCTTGTCGGCCTCGGTGATGCCGCAGCCCGTGTCGCTGACGGCGATCCGCAGCATCTTGTCATCCAGCATGTGAGCCCGGATTTCAATACGCCCTTTGGCCGGCGTGAATTTCGCTGCGTTGCTCAGATAGTTATACAGGACCTGCTGCACCTTCCCGGCGTCGGTCACGATCAGAGGCACGTCCGGACTGACCTCCATGTGCATCTTGATCCTCTTCTTCCGCGCCAGCAGGGAAAACGAGCAAGCCAGCGACTCGCAGATCTGCGGCACCGACGCCTGCTCGATGTGCAGATCCATCTTGCCGGCCTGCGCCTTGGCCAGGTCCAGAAGGTCGTTGATCATGGTCAGCAGCCGGTTGCCGCTGGTAATGATATTCTCCGCGTAGCGCTGCCCCTTCTCGCGCTTCAACAGTCCGGGCTTCTCGCGCAGCACCTGCGCGAATCCGAGGATGGCGTTCAAGGGCGTTCTGAACTCATGCGACATGTTCGCCAGGAACTCGCTCTTAAGCTTGTTGGCCTTGAACAGCTCGATGTTCCTCTCGGACAGCTCGACGATTTTCGCATCGAGCTGACGATTCGCCTGGTACAGTTCCTGCTGGGCCGCCTGGAGATTGTCGAGCATGTGGTTGAAGGCCTCAGCGAGCTTCTCGTACTCATCCCCCGTGGCGATGGAGCTTCGGACATCCAGGTTCCCTTCGGCCACGTTATTGGCCAGGGCCCGCAACTGGCGGATGGGCCGCAGGATCACGCGCTGCATGATCCAGTAGAATGCCACGATTGCGCCCGTCCCGCCGATGACGCCCGCCATGAGAATCCAGATTCGGTTCATGAATCGCATCTTGCTCAGTTCGCCGCCGCCGCCGGGCATCTGGACGACGGCCGCTCCGACGATCTCGTTCAGCGAGAAGGCCCCGGCCGAACCTTCCGGGAAGTGACAGCTCATGCAGCCTTCGGTCGCTCGGAACAGCCGGACATACTCGCTGTATAGCACGTCGTCGATCCGGTTCAGGCCGATGGCTTCCTCGCGGACGCCGTCGGCCACGACTTCATCCAGCAGCGCTTTCTGCTTCTTGTTGAGTGCGGCGAATTCGTCCTTCTCCTGCTCCTTTTGGAAACGAATCCACAGGATACCGGGCTCGTTCGGATCTCTGGCCGTGCCCTGTCCGTTCAGCGCCGGCAGCTTGCCCTCGCCGGAGGGCCCCAACTGAAAGTGCGAGCGGAGCAGCACCGCTTCGGCCTTCGCCCGGTTGGTGTCCAGGAAGACCTTCCGGGTAAGCTGACGCATCCACACGTAGGGGATGAGCAGGGCGATCGCGAGACTGAACAGCACGGCCGCCCCGAACATGACTCTGCACTTCTCGGCCAGCGAAAGCGGCATCAGGTGCAGAAACCGCAGAACTTTCTGAAGCGTCTTGCCGAGGCTGATATGCATGGGCAGAACGGACACCCAACGGTTTACCATTGACGGTTTGGACAACCCACCATGGGCCGTCTCACAGAATCCGTCCGCCCCGGCAGGTCGGATCGGGGCCCCCAACGTCAACCATCGCGTTGGGGGCCCTCGTCAATCGTCAAGACCAGGCCCCGGCCTCCCGCGGCGGCACCTGTATTGTTACACAGCCAGAGGATTTTTTCAATTTCAATCCCGGTACAAAAGATACCGTTGCCTCCTCTGCCGGAAGGTCTCGCATTCGGCGTTCCAGAGGGCCCTGAGGTCTTCCAGCGGCCTTCCCGCAGCGATGGTTTCGCGAATCGCGGCGGTGCCGCAGAGGCGGTCGAAGTGGGCTGCCTTCCACTCGAACCTGTCGGGCGCCATCCGGAAGAGCACGTCAATGATGGCGACGCCGGCCCGGAATGGTTCGAGTTCGTCCCTGTCGGCGATGATGATTTCGACGCCGTGGCACCGCTGATCCTGGTACTTGGAGCTTGTGGGGATGAATGAGGTCGGCGTGAACCGCAGGCCCCGAAGGTTCGGGGCGTTCAGCCGGTCGGTAAGGGCGTTCGAATCGATCCAGGGGGCGCCGAACTGGCGGAAGGGCTTCGGCGTGCCCCGGCCCTCGGAGACGTTGGTTCCCTCCAGCAGGCACAGACCGGGATAGATCGCCGCCGTCTCGACGTCCGGCATGTTGGGCGAGGGCTTGATGAAGCGAAGGCCCGTCCGGTCGTACCACATCGCGCGGCGCCAGCCGGCCATGGGAACGACGGTCAGATCCGCCCGGACGCCCTTGGCCAGCCATCCTTCGCCGTCGATCATCCGTGCGAGCTCGCCGACCGTCATGCCGTACCGCACGGGGATGGGGTACAGGCCGACAAAGCTGGCGAACGGCGGCTCCAGGACCTTGCCCTCGACCTGCACGCCGGTGATCGGATTGGGCCGGTCCAGGACGACGAAGCGCTTGCCGCACTCGGCCGCCGCCTCCATCGCCAGGGACATGGTGTAGAGGTACGTATAGAACCGCGCGCCGACGTCCTGAATGTCGAAGACCAGGACATCCACATCCGCCAGCATCTGCGGCGTGGGTTTCTTCGTCTCGCCGTACAGGCTGTGGGTCGGCAGGCCCCAGACCGGATCGACCTCGCTGTCGATTCTCCTGCCCGCCTCCTCAGCGCCCCGAAAGCCATGCTCGGGACTGAACAGCGCGACCACGCGGACGCCGTCCATCCCCTTGAACACGTCCACGATGTGCTGGCCGTCCCTATTCAGAGATGTATGGTTCGCGATGATGCCGATGCGCCGGCCCGCGAACAGGTCTTTGCGCGCGGCGATGGTATCAAGGCCCGTTTGGACGGCCGACGGGCAATCTGCGATCAGCCACGGAAGCACCAGGAGACAACCGACCTTTGCGAATCTCAT